>JABIUG010000291.1 GCA_018700655.1 Rhodospirillaceae bacterium
AAAATAACAGATTCTATGAACATCTTTATATGGAACATGAACAGTATTCACGTGATCAGGCAGCGCTCGACGCAGCGCTCGATCCCCAGGGCCCAAGCCGTGCCTATCTCCATCACCTCTTCAAGGTGAAGGACAGTTCTGCCGAGCGGCTCGCGACCCGCCACAACCTCAAGTTCTACGCCTGGATGATCGACAAACTGCGCGCAGAACAAGCCGATGCCTGATGCGCTCCAGACTATCATCGACGGGCTCACCGCCTCGTCCAAATACCGTGACCTCGCACCCGCGGCACTGGAACGCACCGCCCGCTGGGCCCTAGAGCGTCAGAGCAAACCCGCTGCCGCCCTGAAAGTCGCCAAACGCAAGCTGCATCAGGCCTTCGGCGCCTATCTTGATCCCGGCGCCCTCAATGCCGTCGACAAAGCCCTCGACGAGCTCGAGGCAGGCGGCGACCTTAGAGATATCTGCTCTCGTGTTCTCAGGCTTCATCGCTCCAGCGCCGAACGCCGGGCCTCGCTTGAGGCGTTCTACAACGTGATCTGGGACGAAACCGGCCTTCCCACCAACGTTCTCGATGTCGCTGCCGGCCTCAACGCCTTTGCGCTCCCCTGGATGGGCCTGCCCGCCGAGACCCGTTATCACGCACTGGAGATCGACCGCCGCCTTTGCAGCGCGACTGATCGCCTGTTGTGCGCAACCGGCCTGCCTGGCGAGGCAACCTGGAGCGATGTTCTGTCTGATTTCAGCCCCGGCACGCCCGATGTCGCGCTGATACTCAAGACTTTGCCCTGCCTGGAACAGCAGGAGCCGGGCGCATCCGACGCTATATTGACTGCACTGGCGTCGGTCCCTCTGATCGTCATCACCTTCCCGGTACGCTCGCTAGGCGGACAGGAAAAGGGAATGCGCGAGAATTATCTCGACCAGATCGAGCGCCTCGCGGGCCGCAACCATCGTGATTTAACTGTGCTGCCCTTCGACGATGAACTTATTGCTATCCTGAGACGCGCGGAATCGTGAGCCGATGCCGCTTTGCGAGCAGGCCAAGCCTCGGGCATAATGGTTGTAACGAACAAAATTTCCGGAGAACCACTGTGAAACGTCTTCTTCTGGCAGCAACACTGGCCCTTGCCCCCAGCCTTGCGGTGGCTGAAATGACCGGCAACCCGCTGGTCATGGACGGCGATACCATCCAGTTCGGCGAGCAGCAGATCACGCTCTATGGCGTCCACGCCCCGATGATTACCCAAAGCTGCGGCGAAGCAGACGCAGTCTGGTCCTGCGGCTGGGATGCAGCGATCTACCTCGAGGACGTGATCGCCGGCGCTGAAGTGACTTGTATCGGCCTGACCGAAGTTGGTGAGAGCGACCTGATGATGGGTCGCTGCAGCGCGAACGGCCAGGATCTGTCGGGTTTGATGGTGGAAGCCGGGTTTGCAGTGCCCGATGAGGATTTCGGCGGCGATTATGCCGAACTGGCCATGAACGCGGAAGCAGAAGGCAACGGCATCTGGTCTGGTCCCTTCGTTGACCCCGTGACCTATGCCGAGTACGGCGGCTGTTCATGCAGCGCCCGCAAGAAGGCCATGCAGGACACCGCAGCGCTGCTCAAGTCGATCAACGAAGAAGACGAGGCCGACGCCGCCTACTAGGGCCAAAGCTCATTGATTGATCCAAAATGATGATGATTGCTGCAAGGTAGATCGGGCCCTCCCGGGCCGCGCATTCAACTGAAAGCCGGTTTTCACCATGATCTATCTGGAATTCATCGATTGGGATCGTTCCATTCCGGTTGATATCTTCAGGCTGTTGAGCAAACAGGATCAATGGGAATCAAAGGAAGACCGCAAGGTCATCAATATCGACCGCCACAAGGGTATCGGCGGGCATCCCACCTATCTCTCGGGTTGGCAGATTCGCGATCTTGCGCGTCTGGATGAATGGGAGAGCCATTTCAAGAGCGCCGAAGCTGCCGTAGATGTCGCCGAAAAGGCGACGTTTCAGGCCATGGATTTCCGCTATTGCGGCCTCTACGACGAACTCAAGCTGACCGATCTCCCGGACCCGAACCTTCACGCTGTCGAGTATTTCGACCCGGCCCCGGACATGAAAGACCAGGAGTTCATGAGCGGTTTGGAACGACGCGAATCAGACGAAGAAGTGGGCAATCTTGCGGTGGTGCTTCGCAGGGTCGGCATGTTGGGCCCGGATCCTTGTGCCGTCTCGATCTGGACCTTTCCCGACTTCAGCAGCATTGAAAGCTTTGCGCGACGCCCGGTGACAGCAAATGCGAGACCGGCCAGCACCGGGCTTTTCAAAAATATCGGATTCGAGTTGATGTAGGGTTCGTTTGCGGTCTAAACGCTCTCGATCAACGTCGAAATCCCCTGGCCGACACCAATGCACATGGTGCAGACCGCCCGTTTGGCATCACGACGGCGCATCTCATAGATCGCTGTCATGGCCAGACGTGTTCCCGAAGCGCCCAGCGGGTGACCGAAGGCGATCGCGCCGCCGTTGGGATTGACGTGTTCGGCATCGTCGGGAAGGCCCAGATCGCGTGTCACAGCCAGGGCCTGGGCGGCGAAGGCTTCATTGAGTTCGATCACGTCGATTTCGCCCAACCCCAGTCCCTTGCGTTCCAGTAGCTTGCGTGTCGAGGGCGCAGGGCCAATGCCCATGATCCGTGGCGGCACACCGGCGGTTGCCCCGCCCGTGACACGGGCAAGCGGGGTCAGACCATGGGCCTTCATCGCAGCTTCCGAGGCGATGATCACGGCAGCAGCGCCGTCATTGACACCCGAAGCGTTGCCGGCTGTCACCGTCCCGCCCTCACGGAATGGCGTGCGCAGGGCTGCCAGCTTTTCTGCTGTTGTCTCACGCGGGTGTTCGTCGCGGTCGACCACGATGGCGTCACCGCGGCGCTGCGGGATCGTCACCGGAATCAGTTCTTCATCGAGTTTGCCGGCGGCAACGGCGGCGGCGGCGCGCTTCTGGCTGCGCAGGGCGAAAGCATCCTGGTCCTCGCGGCTGATCTGGTGTTCTTCGGCCAGGTTCTCCGCCGTTTCGGGCATCTGATCGACGCCGTATTTCTTCTTCATCGCCGGGTTGATGAAACGCCAGCCGATCGTGGTGTCGTGGATCTCCGCATTGCGCGAAAAGGCCGTCTGGGCCTTGGGCATGACGAAAGGCGAACGCGACATGCTCTCGACCCCGCCGGCGATCACCAGATCGGCCTCACCGGTGCGAATCAGGCGTGCGGCCTGACAGATCGCCTCCAGCCCGGAACCACACAGCCTGTTGACCGTTACGCCCGAAACCTCAACCGGCAGCCCGGCCAGCAACGAGGCCATACGCGCGACATTGCGGTTGTCCTCGCCAGCCTGGTTGACGTTGCCATAGATCACATCGTCGACCTGATCCCAATCGACGCCCGCATTGCGTTCCATCAGTGCAACCAGTGGCAGGGATGCCAAATCGTCGGTTCGCACCGACGACAACGCGCCGCCGAAGCGGCCGATCGGTGTGCGGATGGCGTCACAGATATAGGCATCGGTCATAATCATCTCTCCTGCGTGGCCTTGCCCCCTTATCGGCGATAGCTTGCGCCAGGACAAGAATGGGAAGTTTTCATAACGACCAAAACCATCCTGGTGACCGGCGGCGCACAGGGGATCGGTCGGGCTATCGTTGAGGCATGCCTCACGAATGGTTGGAACGTCGCATTACTCGATCCCGACATCGCAGCCATCGAAGCCTTGGAAGAAGAACTTGGTCTGCCTGACGGATTAATGAGCCATGATGGCTCCAACCACGACGAAAGGGTCGTCAGGAACGCCATCGAAGAGACGGTTGAGCGATACGGCGCCCTCTTCGGCTTGGTCAACAATGCCGGTTTCAGCCGCAACATGCCGCTGGAACAGCTCTCCCTGGAAGACTGGAACGCCGTGATTGCGACCAACCTGACCGTCGGTTTCCTCTGCGCCAGACATGCCGCGCCGCACCTGCGCAAGGCCATGGGCGCGATCGTCAATCTGGCCTCGACCCGCGCCTTCATGTCCGAGCCCGATACCGAGGCCTATTGCGCCTCCAAGGGCGGTGACTTCGGCCTGACCCACGCTCTTGCCGCCAGCCTTGCGCCCGATGTCCGGGTCAACGCGATCAGCCCGGGCTGGATCGCGACAGAGGCCTGGCAGAAACCTTCGGTTCGCAGCGAACCCGATCTGAACGCGTCCGACCACGCCCAGCACTGGTCTGGCCGGGTCGGCAACCCCGAGGATATCGCCAGCATGGCGGTCTATCTGCTGAGTGACGAAGCCGGTTTTGTGACCGGCGCCAACATGGTGATCGACGGCGGTATGACACGAAAAATGATCTACCAGCATTAATCCGCAATTCTGTTGCTGACAGCAGTTTCAGGTTCCTTCTAACGTACCTTCAGCACAATCGGAGTCGGATCATGGGTCATTCACGGGTCGCCGCGGCGCAGGTCGTTCAATATGGTGCCATGGAGGGCAGCATACCACCGACCGATCTCGACAAGGTCCGGCGCGACCGGCTGGCGAATGTTCACCGGGAGCTTCGCAATCGCGACCTTGCCGGCGCCGTGCTGCTCGACCAGCTCAATGTCCGCTATGCGACCGATGCGACCAACATGCAGGTCTGGTGCCTGCACAACGAGGTCCACTACTGCTTTGTGGCAACCGACGGCCCCTGCATCCTGTTTGATTTCAGTCACGTCGCACATCTCAGCGACGGACTTCCCGGCGTCACCGAACGGCGTCCGGCGCGCGGCGTCTACTACATGGGCTCGGGCAGCCGCATGCAGGAGCACGCAACAGAGTTTGCCCGCCAGATTGCCGATCTCGTGCGCGAACACGGTGGCGGCAACAAACGGATCGCCTTTGATCGTTCCGGGCCCGACAGCTTCATCGCGCTGCAGAATGAAAGCCTGGAGCTGCACGACGGCTTCGAGATGATGGAAGAAGCGCGCAAGATCAAAACACCTGAAGAAATCATTCTGATGCGCCATTCTATTAATTCATCGGAAAAGGGCATCCAGGCGATGCGCGATTACCTGCGGCCCGGCATCACCGAGAATGCGCTTTGGGCCAAGCTCCATGAGGTCAACATCGCTGAAGGCGGCGAATGGATCGAGACCCGCCTGCTCGCTTCGGGGCCACGCACCAATCCCTGGATGAGCGAATGTTCGATGCGGGTGATCGAAAAGGGCGACATGGTGAGTTTCGATACCGACCTGATCGGCCCCTACGGCTATTGCTCCGATATCAGTCGGGCATGGGTCTGCGATGCCCAGCCGAGCAATGAACAGCGCCGTCTCTACATGACCGCAATGGAGCAGCTCGAACACAACCGTGAACTGGTCAAAC
>JABIUG010000292.1 GCA_018700655.1 Rhodospirillaceae bacterium
ACGACAGAGTTTACCTACAACGGCCAGACCTACGGCAACCACAACAAACTCCTGGGTGTGGTTGATGGCGTCGACGGCCTGAAGACGGGCTACACGGGGCCCGCAGGCTGGAACCTCGCAGCATCCGCGCTGGTCGATGGCCGGCGGATCGTGGCTGTCGTGATGGGCGGTGAGACCCGTGTCTGGCGCGACCGGCGCATGACCGACCTGATTACCGATGGTTTCATCGTGGCTGCCCAGCTTGACCGTATCGTTCCGGTTCCCGAGGAACATCCCCTGCGCGGCGACAACGCGACACTGTTCGCCAGCCTTGATACCGACGAACTCGAGCCTGTCGCGCTGGCCCCAAGCGACAGCACAAGCAGCACGTTCGAAGATCTGGTTGCCATGGCGCTTGATCTCGACAACCAGAGTCTGGCGATTGAGCAGGGCAGTACAGACGACTTGCCCTGGGCCCTCCAGGTCGGCGCCTTCTCGGAGTTCGAGAATGCCTATCGCGCACTCGACAATGCCGAGACCTATCTGGGTGCGATCATCGGCGGCCACGCCACCACGGTCGTCACGGCGGCGGAAAACAGCGGTTCCACGCTCTATCGCGCACGCATCGTCAACCTTTCCGAGGTTCAGGCACGGGAAGGCTGCAAGGCCCTTTACCAACGTGATCTGCCCTGCGCCGTGGTGCGTTACTCGACGGGTAGCTGAAGCAGCGCAACCAACCTTGAACGAAGATCAATTCGGCAGGCCCGGGGGAACATTCCGCCGGGCCTGTTTCTTTGGTGTCACGCCGCGACGAGCATCCGTGCGACAGCGATTTCCAACGTTTCGGGTGTGTAGTCGAAGCTGTCGGAATCAAGCATCACCTTGTTCTGGGGCTCGTGGCAGAGTTCCGCGATGCGTTTGGCGTCACTGGCCGTGAGGCCGTGGTCGTCAAGCGACAGGCGCAGGTCGACCTCGCGCAGCCAGGCATCGAACGCCGGTGAGGCAAGTGCTGCGGCTTCGGAATCTGGCAAACCCCTGACATCGGCGCCAAGAGCCGCTGCGACCTTGGCATAGGCCTCGGGAACGGCGGCCGCGGTATCCTGCATCGTCGCGTTGAGGGCCAGGCCGACAGCACGGCCGTGATGCACGCCGGCGCATTGGCCGATCACATGCCCGATCGAATGGGCGATGCCGACGCCGGTGGCGTTGAACGCGACGCCGGCAATGCAGGCGGCGATCTGGACATGGCCGCGTGCTTCGATGTTGCCGGGTTCGTTGACGGCGGTTGTGAGCCAGGCACGCAGCGTTTCGATCGCGCCAAGGGCCATCGCAGTCGAGACCGGATTGCGCCGTTTGTTGGTTGCCGCCTCGATTGCGTGGACCGCAGCATCGATACCGGTCGCTGCCGTAAGTGCGCCCGGCATGCCGACCGTCAGGACGGGATCGAGCAGGGCGAGATTAAAGGCGAGTTCCTTGCCGCCGACCCAGAGTTTCTGGCTGTCGGTGCTGAAGACCGATGTCAGTGTTACTTCCGAACCGGTTCCCGATGTCGTGGGAATGGCAATCTTGGGCAGACCCTTTTTGGGCAGGCGCTTCTGGCCCAGAGCATAGGCCTCCACACCTTCGCCATCGATCGCGAGTGCTGCCGCAAGTTTCGAGGCGTCCATCGTCGAGCCGCCGCCCATCGCCACAATGCAGGAAGCCCCGCTTGAACGGGCCAGAGCGACAATGGCGTCGATTGATGAGGCCAGTGGGTCGCTGCGGATTTCGCTGTAGGTCGTGACCTTGTGGCCACCCTTGGTGAGGGGGACTTGGGCGTTGGCCGCAAGGCCGCTTTCGACCATGAAGGGATCGGCGACCAGCAGGACATTGCTCTCTCGTCCGTCCAGACGATCGACATCGGAGGCCAGCTTTGCGAGCCGTCCCTCACCAAATGCGATCGGGATCGGGGCTTCAAAGCGGAACGGATTGATCATGGCCTGGGTGCTCGCAGTTCTTGGTTGGGAGGCGTCTTATCGCGGGCAGGCCGACAACCTGTCAATCGTCGCTTGCCCAAGGGCGCATGAGACTTATGATCCGCGCCATGGCAGAGCTATATCATCCTTCGATCTACCGGGCCGAGAAACACGTCGACAGCTATTGGGCTGCCAGTGCGGGATCTGAAGTAGAGGGCTGGGCACCGTTGGACGGCGATCAGCGTTGTGAGGTCGCCGTGATTGGCGGTGGTTACACCGGCATGTCGGCGGCACTCCATTTGGCACGCGACTACCATGTCGATGTCCGCATTCTCGAAGCCGGCCCTCCCGGCTGGGGCGCTTCGGGTCGCAACGGCGGTTTTGTCGGGCCCGACAGCTCAAAACTGGGGCTCTCGGAACTGAAGTCGACGTTCGGTGATGAGGGCGTGCGCGCCTATTACCGCAACGGGCTCGAGGCGATCGACCTGGTGAAAAACCTGGGCCAGGACGAAGGCATCGATTTCGCCCCGCAGGGCGATGGCGAACTGGGTGTCGCCCATACCGCCTCGCGCATGGAGGGGATGGACGACTGGGCACGTGCCTGGGGGGACATGCTCGGGCGCAAGGTCGAGGTCTGGCAACAGGCCGAAATGGCCGAGCGTGGTTACACCGGTCCGGAGGCCTTTGGTGCATACTTCACCCATGCCGGCTTTGCCCTTCATCCCATGAAGTTTGCCCGTGGGCTGGCGCAGGCCTGCATCCGTCGCGGCGTGAAATTCCATGGCCACAGCGAGGTCACTGCTTGGGAAAAGGACGGCCCGCGCCACCGGCTGCGCACGCCGGGCGGCACGCTGACCGCAGACAAGGTGATCATCGCGACCAACGGCTTCACCCGCGACAAACTGCACCCCGGCGTTGCCGGGACACTGCTGCCGGCGCTTTCCAACATCATCGTGACTCGCCAGATGAGCGATGCCGAGGTCGCGCGCCACAACTGGGTAACTGAATGCCCGGTCTGGAACACACGAACCCTGGTGTTCTACTACCGCATGATCCAGGGCAACCGCTTCATGCTGGGCGCGCGTGCCGCGACGCGTAACACCGAGGCAGCGACCGAGACCTATCGGCGCTGGCTGATCGAGCGGTTCCACGAGATGTGGCCGGAATGGCGCGACATCGACATCGAATACTTCTGGCGTGGCTTTGTCTGCCTGTCGGCGGCAAGGGTGCCCCATATCGGCGAACTCCCGGAATCACCCGGCGTCTGGCATGCCTTTGGTTACCACGGTGGCGGTGTCGGCTGGGCAACCTATTCGGGCCAGGCAGTGGCCAGGCTGATCGCCGGTAATGAACCTGCAGAGAACTGGCTCTCACCGGTTGTTCGCTCACAATTGCGCCGTTTTCCGCTGCCATGGATGCGCCTGTGGTACCTGCGCGCGGCCTATCTCTGGTACGGAATGAAGGATCGGCGATGAAGAAGCTCACTCTCGCAGTCGCCATCTGCCTGGGCCTTGCCGCCTGCAAGACAACAGGGCCGGTCGACAACCGATTCAGCCATCGCTGGCAATGGTTGGGTTACCTTGCCGGTGACGATATTCGTGAGCTTTGCGGGCTTGGCTCTCAGGACCGTTTGCGCCTGATCTACAACGCCGACTTCAACAAGGAGACCCGGACTTACGATTTCGTCGCTTCGTCGGGGGGAGGGGCCGATCTGACTTCACAACGCTGGGTCGGATCGGCGTCAATCCTCATAACGGGCGGCAACATCAACGACGGTATCGATGCTCAGTCGGCCGTGGCGCGGGTCGACGCCTCAGGCATGGCCGAACTGGTGGGTCTGCTCGACTACAGTGATTTTTATGGCCCGCCGCCTGTGGGAACGACGTTGCGCTCGGATGATTTTTTCTGGTCGGGCGTTGCCTGCCTTGATGGAGAGTTCCATATCCAGGCCTATCCACGCACAAAGCTCAATCAGGTCGAGTTTGCCGGTTTCCTGGAGATCCATGATCCCCTGCGTGTTCCGCTGCCGCCGGTCGTGCTGAAAGACCTCCCGGCTCTCAGCGCTTTGCGCCAGCAGGGCTCGTTCGACAACTCCGACCTGCCAGGTGCGCTCTACTATGCCGCAGAGGTCACAGAACAGGCTATTTCAGGGCGCTGGCTGAATTGATTATGGTGCGGCACGCAATTTTGCTGCACTGCAACATTTTTCTCTTGAATCCGCACTGAACCGGTCGCATATGTCCGTCAATGCTGCAGTGCAGCAAAATGATCAACAGGAGTTTGCTGACATGGCCACCGCCAAGAACAAGACGGCTAAGACCGCCGTCCCCCAGATTGATGATGCGATCGATGCCGGTATCAAGGTTGCCGAGAACGTTGTGAAGTCCAACACCGAAGCCGCCCACAAGGGCTTTGAAGCCATGGTTTCCATGGGCCGTGAAGCAATCGACAACGCCAGCAAGGCTGGCGGCGAGGTCAAGGGCTTCGAGCAGGTCGCAGATCTGCCCAAGGCCAACTTCGAAGCGATGGTCGAGGCCGGTAGTGCCTTTGCCAAGAGCATGGAAAGCCTAAATGGCCGTATGTTCGAGATCGCCCGCGGCCAGTTCGCCCAGGGCATCGAGGCCCAGAAGGCCCTGTTCGGCGCCAAGACCTTCCAGGAAGCCGTCGAAGTCCAGCAGGGTTTCGTGAAGGCCTCGTTCGACCGTGCCGTCCAGGACAGCACCGAGATTTCCAACAGCCTGGTCAAGATCGCGACCGAAGCCGGTGAGCCGATTGGCTGCCGTGTTTCCGACGTCATGGCCGAAGCCGGTCGCAAGGCCGCCTGAACAGCCTGATCTTGCGAAGACGACGAGAGAGCCCGGAGCGCATGCTTCGGGCTCTTTTTGTCGGGAAACCCGCTAGTTTGCCTGTCAACCCTTTCAATCCGGGCATGACATCCAATATCATCGGTCCCAACAGTAAACTTCCCGGTGGCCGATCATTCCCATGCCTGCAATCTGGTCCATGAGTGACGACAAGCGACGTGACGATGATCGCCCCGAAACGGGTGTCGCCACGCGCACGCGGCCAAAGACAAAAAAGCCGTCGATGTACAAGGTCCTGTTGCTCAACGACGACTTCACGCCGATGGAGTTCGTCGTTCATGTTCTGCAGAAGTTTTTCTACAAGAATTCCGAAGAAGCGATGCAAATCATGCTTCATGTCCATCAAAACGGCGTCGGGATTTGCGGCGTCTATCCGTTTGATGTTGCAGAAACAAAAGTAACTCTGGTCATAGACTACGCACGACAGAATGAGCATCCTTTACAGGCGACTTTGGAAAAGGACTGAGATTTCATGCTCTCGGCCAATCTGGAACTCACGCTGCGCAACGCGCTTTCACTCGCAAACGAGCGAAAGCACGAATACGCGACTTTGGAACATCTGCTTCTGGCTCTGACAGACGATGACGACGCCGTCGCTGTGATGCGTGCCTGCGATGTCGATGTCGACCGTGTGCGCGACGAGGTCGAAGACTTTGTCGATCATGAGTTGGCGGGTTTGGAAGTCGATGGTTTCGTTGAAGCCAAGCCGACCGCCGGGTTCCAGCGCGCGCTGCATCGTGCTGCAATGCACGTCCAGTCAGCCGGGCGGGGCGAGGTGACAGGCGCGAATGTTCTGGTTGCCCTGTTCTCCGAGCGTGAAAGCCATGCCGTGTATTTCCTGCAGCAGCAGGAAATGACGCGCCTTGATGCGGTCAGTTACATCAGCCATGGCGTCGCCAAGGTGCCTGGCGAGTCCGAGCCCAAGACGGTCCATGGCGCCGATGAGGATGAAGAGCAGGTCAAGCAGGGTGCCGAGGCGCTTGAAGCCTATTGCGTGAACCTCAACGAGAAGGCCCTGGCGGGCAAGATCGACCCCTTGATCGGGCGCGACCGCGAGGTCGAGCGGACCATTCAGGTGCTGTGCCGGCGGACCAAGAACAATCCGCTTTATGTCGGCGATCCCGGCGTGGGCAAGACCGCAATTGCCGAAGGGCTGGCCAAGCGCATTGTCGAAGAGGATGTGCCCGAAGTCCTGCATGGCTGCACGATCCATGCGCTCGATATGGGTGCGTTGCTGGCGGGAACACGTTATCGCGGTGATTTCGAAGAGCGGCTGAAAGCTGTTGTCTCCGAACTTGAAGCCGATCCAAGCGCGATCATGTTCATCGACGAGATCCACACCGTAATTGGTGCCGGTGCGACATCGGGTGGCGCGATGGATGCCTCGAACATGCTGAAACCAGCTCTCCAGGCTGGAACGCTGCGCTGCATGGGTTCGACGACCTACAAGGAATTCCGCAACCAATTCGAGAAGGACAGGGCGCTCGCACGCCGCTTCCAGAAGATCGATGTGGCAGAGCCGACCGTACCCGACGCTGTGAAGATCCTGAAGGGGCTCAAGCCCCATTACGAGGACTTCCACGGCATCCGTTACACCCATGATGCGATCAAAGCCGCGGTCGAGCTTTCCGACAAGTATCTCCACGACCGCAAACTGCCCGACAAGGCAATCGATGTGATGGACGAGGTCGGCGCCGCCCAGAACCTGGTGCCGGCCAACCGGCGCAAGAAAACCATCGGTGTACGCGATGTCGAATCCGTCATTGCCCGCATGGCCCGGATCCCTCCGAAAAACGTCTCGAGCCAGGACAAGGCTTCGCTCGCTTCGCTGCCCGAGGAACTGAAGGCGGTGGTGTTCGGCCAGGATCAGGCAATCGATGCGCTGGCTGATGCGATCAAGCTGTCGCGCGCCGGGCTGCGCGAGCCCGAAAAGCCAATCGGCAGTTATCTCTTTGCCGGGCCGACCGGTGTCGGCAAGACCGAAGTCGCCCGTCAGCTCGCTCATATCATGGGTGTGGAACTGGTCCGCTTCGATATGTCGGAATACATGGAACGCCACACCGTTTCGCGTCTGATCGGTGCGCCCCCGGGGTATGTCGGGTTTGACCAGGGCGGCTTGTTGACCGATGCGGTCGATCAGAACCCTCATGTCGTGCTGCTGCTCGATGAGGTCGAAAAGGCCCATCCCGATCTCTTCAACGTGCTGTTGCAGATCATGGATTACGGCAAGCTCACCGATCACAACGGCAAGAAGATCGATTTCCGCAACGTCATCCTGATCATGACGACCAATGCCGGTGCTGCCGATCTCGCCAAACCACCGATGGGCTTTGGCCGGACCAAGCGCGAAGGCGACGACCAGGAAGCAATCGAGCGCCTGTTTACGCCGGAATTCCGCAACCGCATGGACGCGACCATCAGCTTCCTGCCGCTGGCGCGCGAAACCATCGGTTTTGTCGTCGACAAGTTCATCAAACAACTCGAAGCCCAGCTCGCGGACCGCGGTGTCACGATCGAGCTCTCGCCCGAAGCGCGCGACTGGCTGGGTCGTCACGGTTATGACGAGAACTTCGGTGCACGTCCCCTGGCGCGTGTCATCCAGGAGCACATCAAGAAACCGCTGGCCGATGAACTGCTGTTCGGCGACCTGGTCGGCGGCGGTCGCGCCCGCGTGGTCGTCGAGGAAGACGACAAACTCGGCTTCGAATTCGTGACCCGCGATTTCCTCAAGGGCGACACGAAAAAAACCAAACGCGCCAAGAAAAAACCAAAGGCAAAGGTGACGCGTTAGTCACCTTCGTTTTGTTCGGCATTCTTGAAAAACGTCCAGATTTGTTCTGCTGCCCGGATATCGTCGTTCTGGACGCCGAGCAGCGCGTCGACCAGCCCTGAGCCGAACAGGATACGGTCACCCGGCACGCGGTGGCCGCCGCCTTCGACGCGAAGCAACACGACCGGGGCCTCGCAGTCCAGCAAGTCGAGCCGGTCAACCACACTGGAATGGTCGGGCTCGAGATCGGGAAGGCGCTGCTCCGTGTAGTCATCACGGCAGCCGTTGATGTTGCTCCAGAAGAACAGGGTTGCGACCGTCGACATCACGCGGCCGCGATCCTCGTTGTTGGCCACGAGGCCGCCCTCCCAGGGAATCAGAGCATCCTCGGTGCGCCGTTGATCACCATGATGGGGACGGGCCGGGACGGAGCTAGAGCGCTTCGGACGTGTTGGCGATCAGCGGTGCTATGCCGGCGATCCGCCCGGCGCGATCGCAGGCCAGGCGCAGGGTCATCATGCCGCCGTTGGACGGGCCGGTGACAAACACGCGGTCGGGATCGGCAGTGCTGTCGGCAACCAGGCG
>JABIUG010000293.1 GCA_018700655.1 Rhodospirillaceae bacterium
CAGATCCATTGGGCGATATGCTCGCCCGTATCAAGAACGGCCACATGCGGCGTAAGGCGCAGGTGAACTGCCCCGCTTCGAAGCTGAAGGAAAGCGTCCTTTCAGTGCTCAAGCGCGAAGGTTACATCCGCGATTTCCGCCGTGACACTGATGACGCGACCAAGCCTGAACTCGTGATAGAGCTCAAGTATTACGAGGGCGAGCCGGTCATCCGCGAGATCGGCCGTGTCAGCAAACCCGGTCGCCGGGTCTACTCGAACGTGCGCGAAATGCCGCGCGTTTACGGTGGACTGGGAGTGACCATAGTTTCGACGCCCCAGGGTGTCATGACCGACCACGAGGCCCGCGCTGCGAATGTTGGCGGCGAAGTTTTGTGCAAGGTCTTCTGACGAACGCCAGAAGACTGGGGAAAACACCATGTCACGTATAGGCAAGAACGCCGTAGCCATTCCGTCCGGGGTCGAGGTTTCGATCGCGACCGACCATGTCGAAGTCAAAGGCAAAAACGGCACTCTACGTCAGCACTTCCTGGCCGATGTCTCCGTCAAGGTGGAGGAATCGCAGGTGGTGGTGACGCCGAACTCGAACTCGAAGCAGGCTCGTGCTCTCTGGGGCACGACCCGCGCCAACATCCAATCGATGGTGACCGGCGTGACAGATGGCTTCAAGCGCGAGCTCGAGATCCAAGGTGTTGGTTATCGTGCGCAGATGCAGGGCAAGAACCTGAAGCTGCAGCTCGGTTACAGCCACGACGTCGAGTTTCCGGTGCCTGAAGGCATCACCATCGATTGCCCCAGCCTGACCGAGATCGTGGTTTCGGGCATGGACAAGCAGCGTGTCGGCCAGGTTGCGTCGAACATTCGCGGCTGGCGGCCGCCCGAGCCCTACAAGGGCAAAGGCATCCGCTACAAGGGCGAATACGTGCTGCGTAAAGAAGGCAAGAAGAAGTAGGACGCGCCATGAAGACTGCAAAAGACATGCATTTACGGCGCCAAAGCCGTATCCGGCGCAAGCTGAAGCTGCGCGCTGCCGGCAAACCGCGCCTTTCGGTGTTTCGCTCGGGCAAACACATCTACGCCCAGGTGATCGACGATGCCGCCGGGCACACGATGGCGGCTGCCTCCAGTCTGGATGCCGCCGTGCGTGGCGACAAGCCGACTGGCGCGAATGTCGAATCCGCTGCGGCGGTGGGCAAGGCGATTGCCGAGCGCGCTACGGCCGCCGGCATCAGTGAAGTGATTTTTGATCGCGGCGGCTGCCGCTACCACGGCAGGGTCAAGGCCCTGGCTGAAGCTGCCCGCGAGGGCGGGCTTAAGTTCTAAGCCGACGCGATAGGGAAGAGGAACGAACAAGATGGCAATGGCAGGTCGTGAGCAGCGCGGCGGTGGTAATCGTGGCGGCGGACGTGACAATCGTGGCGGCCGTCAAGGCGGCCGTCGCGGTGAAGGTGATGGCGATGAGTTTCTCGAAAAGCTCGTCAGCATCAACCGTGTCGCCAAAGTGGTTAAGGGCGGCCGTCGTTTCGGTTTTGCCGCACTCGTCGTGGTCGGTGATCAGAAGGGCCGGGTCGGTCATGGATCGGGCAAGGCGCGTGAAGTGCCTGAGGCCATCCGAAAGGCCACAGAAGCTGCCAAACGCAACATGATCCGCGTGCCGCTACGCGAAGGTCGCACCCTGCATCATGATGTGAAGGGCCGTTATGGCGCCGGTCACGTCGTGCTTCGCACCGCACCCCCGGGTACCGGCGTGATCGCAGGCGGCCCGATGCGCGCCGTGTTCGAGGCGCTCGGCGCCCAGGACGTGGTCTGCAAGTCAACCGGCAGCGCCAATCCCTACAACATGGTCAAGGCGACGTTTGATGCGTTGACCCAGACCAGCTCACCCCGTGCGGTCGCTGCCAAACGCAACAAGAAGGTTGCCGAGGTTCTGGGCCGGGGTCCTGAGTATACGGCAGAGGGTTAAGCGCGATGGCCAAGAACGATACTGCGGGGAATCGACTGCGTGTGACGCAGACCGGAAGCCCCATTGGCCGCCCGGCCGACCAGCGCCAGACGCTGATCGGCCTCGGCCTGAACAAGATGCACCGTTCACGTGAGCTGGAGGATACTCCCTCTGTGCGCGGCATGATCAACAAGGTGCACCATCTCGTGCGCTGGGAAGAGGTCTGACGCAATCTGCGTCAGGAGTAGTAGAAGCCATGAAGCTCAACGATATTCGCGATAACGGCGGCGCAACCCATTACAGGAAGCGCCGTGGCCGTGGCATTGGTTCCGGCCTGGGCAAGACCGGTGGTCGTGGCCACAAGGGTCAGAACTCCCGCTCGGGCGTCGCCGTTGCCAACTTCGAAGGCGGCCAGATGCCGATCTATCGTCGTCTGCCGATGCGCGGGTTCAAGAACCCGAACCGGCGCGACTATATCGGTGTGAACATCGATCGTGTGCAACTCGCGATTGATGAAGGCAAGCTCGACGCCAAGGCTCCGATCGATGCCGTGGCCCTGAAGGCTGCCGGTGTGATCAAACGTGTTCGCGATGGCGTGCGTTTGCTTGGACGCGGCGAACTCAAGGCCAAGATCAACATTACCGTCGCGGGTGCGACCAAGACGGCTGTTGCGGCTGTCGAAGGCGCCGGTGGTTCGATCACCATGACCGACGCCAAACCGGCCGCCGAAGAAGCTGCCTCCGACAAAGCCGAGTAAGGACCGTCAGGCCGACATAGATGGCATCACAAGCCGAACAATTCGCCAGCCAGCTCAATCTCGGAGCTTTCGGCAAGGCAACCGAGCTTAAAAAGCGCCTGTGGTTCACCCTGGGCGCTTTGGTTGTCTATCGGCTGGGTACCTATATCCCGATCCCGGGCATCGACCCGTCGATTCTGAGCGATATCTTCGAGCAGCAGTCCGGCGGCATCTTGAGCATGTTCAACATGTTTGCCGGTGGTGCCCTGGAACGCATGACGATCTTTGCGCTCAATGTCATGCCCTACATTTCGGCCTCGATCATCATGCAGTTGATGACGACCGTTTCGCCCAAGCTTGATCAGCTCAAGAAAGAGGGTGAATCCGGCCGCAAGAAAATGAACCAGTACACGCGCTACCTCACGGTGTTGTTGTGTCTGGTACAGGGTTACGGCATTTCGGTCGGTTTGGAATCAATGACGGGCAGTACGGGTTCCGCCGTGATCGATCCCGGCATGTTCTTCCGGTTTACAACGGTGGTGACCTTGCTGGGTGGAACCATGTTCCTGCTCTGGCTGGGCGAACAGATTACTCAGCGCGGCGTCGGCAACGGTATTTCGCTGATCATCTTCTCAGGCATCGTGGCGTCGTTCCCCGGCGCGATAGCACAGCTCCTCGAGCTTGGCCGTGTCGGCTCGCTTTCGGCCTTTGCGATCCTGGCGATCCTGATTGGTGGTGGCCTGATCATTTACTGGATCGTTTGGATGGAGCGCGCCCAGCGCCGCCTGATCGTCCAGTACCCCAAACGCCAGGTCGGCAACCGGATGTTCGGCGGAGAAAATTCGCATCTTCCCCTGAAGCTGAACACCGCCGGCGTGATCCCGCCGATTTTTGCCAGTTCGATCCTGTTGATGCCGGCGACCTTCGCGAGCTTTGCCGCGGCAGATGGCGCCGGCTGGATGTCGGAGATCACGCGCCTTTTGGGTCGTGGCCAGCCGCTTTATCTGCTGATTTTTGGCTCGGCAATCATCTTCTTCTGTTTCTTCTATACCGCTGTTGTGTTCAATCCGGCCGATACGGCCGATAACCTGCGCAAAAATGGCGGATTTATCCCCGGTATCCGGCCAGGCAAGAACACAACGGAGTATCTCGACTACGTCCTGACCAGGATTACGACGGTGGGCGCGATCTATCTGATGATCGTCTGCCTGATCCCCGAGTTGCTGATCGGGGGGCTCAACATTCCGATCTTCCTGGGCGGCACCTCGTTGTTGATCTGTGTGACGGTCACGATGGATACGGTCGCACAGATACAATCCCATATGCTGGCGCACCAATATGAGGGCTTGATCAAGAAGTCCAAGTTGAAGGGGCGCAACAAGCGATGAAACTCATTCTTCTTGGGCCTCCAGGTGCCGGCAAGGGCACCCAGGCGCGTCGGTTGGTTGACACACACGAGATCCCTCAGCTTTCGACCGGCGACATGTTGCGCGCTGCCGTATCGGCCGGGACAGAACTCGGCCAGATGGCCAAAGCGGTGATGGATCGCGGCGATCTGGTTTCCGATGACATCATCGTCGGCATGATTGCAGAGCGGATCGATCAGCCCGATTGCGTCAACGGTTTCATCCTCGACGGGTTTCCCCGTTCCGAAGCCCAGGCAGCAGCACTCGATATCATGCTCTCGGAGCGCAGCATTGCACTCGACCATGTGATCGAGATGCGGGTCGATGATGAAGCCCTGGTGGAACGCCTTGCCGGCCGGTACACCTGCGCCGAATGCGGTGCCGGTTACCATGATCGGTTCCAGGTGCCCCAGGTTGAAAGTGTTTGCGATAATTGCGGCGGTCGTGAGTTCAAGCGCCGCGACGACGACAACGAAACGACGGTTCGGTCACGTTTGACGGTTTATCATGACCAAACTGCTCCTTTGTTGCCTTATTACCGCGCAAAAGGCGTCTTGCGCCACGTTGATGGCATGGCCGAAATTGACGTGGTGACGGCGCAAATTGGCGCAATTTTGAATGGTGGAAAATAGGCTGGCGAGAATGATTGACTCGACCCCCGCCAACCCTATACTCCGCCGCCCATCCGGAACCTTGAGCGGTTATGCCGGCTCATTGTCATTGTCTAAGGAGCAGATGCCTTGGCGCGCATCGCTGGTGTAAATATACCGACCTCTAAGAGGGTCGAAATCGCGTTGACCTACATTCATGGGATCGGACGCACGAGAGCTGTGGAAATCTGCACAACGGCGCAGATCCCCCAGGAACGTCGTGTGAACGAGCTTACGGATGCGGAGGTCGCGCAGATCCGTGAAATCATCGACAGCGGTTATTCGGTCGAAGGTGACCTTCGCCGTGAAGTCGCGATGAACATCAAAAGGCTGATGGACCTCGGTTGCAACCGCGGCATCCGTCACCGCAAGGGCTTGCCCGTGCGAGGCCAGAACACCCACAACAACGCGCGTACCCGCAAGGGCAAGGCGCGGCCGATCACCGGCAAGAAGAAATAAGGCGGCTTAAATGGCACGTGAAGCAGGCCGCGTTAAGCGGCGCGAACGAAAGAACATCACATCGGGTGTGGCACATGTGAATGCGACGTTCAACAACACCAAGATCACGATCGCGGATGCCCAGGGCAATGCGATCGCATGGTCATCGGCAGGCGCCATGGGCTTCAAGGGTTCGCGCAAGTCGACACCTTACGCCGCCCAGATGGCTGCCGAGGATGCCGGCCGCAAGGCGCAGGAACACGGCATGCAGGTGCTGGAAGTTTTGGTCAGGGGCCCGGGTTCGGGACGTGAATCCGCATTGCGGGCACTCGCCGCGGTCGGCTTCCAGATCAACGCGATCCAGGACGTGACACCGATCCCGCACAACGGCTGCCGCCCGCGCAAACGCCGCCGCGTCTGAGACGCGGCCGGAGCGGCGGGTGTTCGCTTCCGGCATTTTTTGCGCGAGTTGAAATACCGGACCACGGGTCCGGCACGCGTCGCACCAAAGCGGCGCCTGATAAAGATGAGGTCGATGGCGACATGAACAGAAACTGGCAAGCGCTGATCAAGCCCAACAAGCTGCAGATCGAGCCCGGCATTGATGGAACACGCGAAGCAACGATTGTTGCCGAGCCTCTGGAGCGTGGTTTTGGCCTGACGCTGGGCAATGCCCTGCGCCGTGTCCTGCTTTCGTCGCTTCAGGGTGGCGCAGTGACCTCGCTTCGGATCAACAACGTGCTCCACGAGTTCTCCTCGATCACCGGTGTCCACGAAGACGTCACCGATATCGTGCTGAACGTGAAGGCCCTGGCGCTGAAGGTTCACAGCGAAGGCACCAAGCGCATGACACTGCGCCAGAAGGGCCCCGGCGCTGTGACCGCTTCGATGATCGAAGCTGGTTCCGAGATCGAGATCATGGATCCCGATCACGTCATCTGCACGCTGGATTCTGAAGCCGAACTCAACATGGAGTTCACGGTCGATATCGGGAAGGGCTATGTTCCCGCGACCCAGAACCGTCCCGAGGATGCCCCGATCGGCCTGATCCCGATTGATGCAATCTTCAGCCCGGTGCGCAAGGCTGCCTACAAGGTCGAGAACAGCCGCGTTGGCCAAGTCACCGACTACGACAAGCTTTCCATGACGGTTGAGACCAACGGTGCGGTTTCGCCCGAAGATGCCGTCGCGCTCGCCGCACGTGTTCTCCAGGACCAGCTGCAGCTCTTCGTGAACTTCGAAGAGCCGGAAATCCGGGTCGAGCCGACCGAATCGGTCGAGCCGGAATTCAATCCGCACCTGCTGCG
>JABIUG010000294.1 GCA_018700655.1 Rhodospirillaceae bacterium
CATCGCGCCGGCCAGGATCAGCATACCATTCGGCGGCAATGTCATTGACGCCGTTGAGTTGTTCGGCCTCTGTTTCATAACCATTGAGGCGTACCAGGGCCGGATTGGCACGGAGTTGGCGTCCTTCAGGAGACGACCGGTAAATGCCGATATTGGCGTTGTCAAAAATATCCCGGTAGGTCCCTTCAGCCTCCTCAAGTGCCTCCTGCAGACGGACGAGTTCAGAAATGTCCACGGTCGTGCCGATGAAATAGAGCAACGCGCCGTCTTGATCGCGCACCGGTGTCGCGGTCTCGCTGGCCCAGCCCTCGCTGCCGTCACGGCGGCGATAGCGCACAACAAAGTTTCGGACAAAACCATCACGCTCGATCAAGCCCAGGAAACGGGGGCGTGTAGTCGCTTCGACATAGATTTGCGCACCGACGTCGCGAATGTCCTCAATGAGTTCTTTCGGCGACTCATAACCGTTCATCTCCGCCAGGGTCTGATTGGCCCTCAGAAGACGCCCGTCGGACGTGGTTTGAAAGATGCCGACACCTGCCTGCTCGAAGATCCTGCGAAAGACCTGGTCATCGTTCGCGTCCATGTTCGAGGGAAGGTTCACAACATCAGTTCCAGACATCCAGAAGACGCCGGGCGACGGCGACCTCGATCACCCCGGTGTTGCCGCTCCTGGCGGCACGCTCCAGCAGCCGCAAGGCGCCGGTGGTGTCGCCATCAAGAAACAACTCATGCGCGGCAAACAGATCGGCTGCGGGATAACCTCTGAATTCGTTGAGGTAGTCGTTCGATGTCATCTCACCTGCAAACAGGTCAAGGGTCGGACCACCGAGCCAGTCTTCCCTGAATTCGGCGCGGGACGCGCTCGACAGGAGTTCGATTTTTTCTTCACCGGCAAGTGTCAGGGCCAACCACTTTTCCGCCAGCGGATAAGTATCTGCATCGTGATACGTCAGCGCCTGTGAGAACAGTTCCGCCGCCGCATTGTGATCGCCGCCGGAAAAGGCGATCCAGCCGCCAAGCAGCCTCGCCATGTAGCGATCGTAATCGTCAAATGCCGTCTCCTGCGCCCGTTTCGCATCGGTTTCCGCCAACAACCATTGGTCAAGCAGGGCATGGCAATGCGCCCGTGCCCAATGGCCATAATGGTAATCATCCATGCGCGCGATTGCGCCGGAGAAATCGCGAACCGCCTCATCGCAGTTCCCCAGGACCCAGTTGGCATAGCCGCGCAGAGAATAACCGTAGTGATCGTCGGGCCAGGACTCGACATAAAGATCAGCCTGAACCAACGCTTCATTCCAGCGTTGATCCTCCGCCGCTTCGTCGAATCTACTGCTGATTTCATTTCTGGAGCTTCCGGTTTCCGAAGCCTGTTCGACACGATCCTCCAGCGCGTCAACTTGATCGTTGAACCATGAAGACAATTCCAGATCAGGTAACCAGGACGATACCTGGTCTTCGCCATCGCTCTTTAGAACGACTCCGGCACCGATCATCACCACAGCCAGAACAATCAGGCCGACCACAACGACGGACGAACCGCCTTCGCGGTTCACCACATTGTCCCTGCCCGATCTGGGATCAATTCCCAGCATGATTTGCGCGCCCTGTGTGCCCTTGTAGCGGAGTGTACGTTACTGCACGGCTTCCGTGAAACCTCAGCCCGTACCGCAGAACCCGGCGTTCGACGGTGGCAGGGGGTCGCGGCCCAGAATGATGTCGGCGGCCTTTTCGCCGATCATCATGGTGGGCGCGTTGAGGTTGCCGCTGGTCACCGAAGGCATGATCGAACTGTCGACAATGCGCAGGTTTTCGATGCCATGGACCCTGCATTTCGGATCAACCACCGCCATGGCGTCGGTTCCCATCTTGCAGCTGCCGCTGGGATGGTATGCGCTTTCTGCCGTTTCGCGGATGAGCTGGTCGATCTCGGCATCGCTCTTGGCAGAGGCCCAAGGCTCGACCGCTTTCTCGCGGAAGGGATCAAATGCCGCCTGTGATGCAATGTCACGGGCCTGATGAACACAAGCGCGAAGGTCTTCGAGATCGCGCGGATCGTCCAGGAAGTTGAAATTGATCAACGGGCGTTGCGTCGGGTCCGACGAGGCCAAACGAACGGTGCCCCGGCTGTGTTCACGCAACGTCCCGACACAAAGGCAGAAACCACCCTGGGTCGTGCTGGCACCCCAGCCATCAAGCAGAAACGGGAAGAAATGATACTGGATATCGGGATGGGGTTTGTCCGGCGATGAGCGGGTAAAGGCGCCGACTTCAACCTGGTTCGACGCGCAAACGCCGTCATGGTCGAGGAACCAGCGTGCACCGGCCATCACCTTGGCAATCGGCCTGGCGTGCCGGTTGCGCGAATGCTTGAGTTCGCCGGCCCACTGGACGTGAACCTCCAGATGATCCTGCAAGTTGGCGCCAACGCCGGGAAGATCGCGCAGCACCTTGATGCCGTGCTCGCGCAGGTGATCGGCGGGCCCGATGCCAGACAACATCAGGAGATGCGGCGTCGAAAAGGCACTCGCCGAGATGATGATCTCACGTGCGGCCATCAGGGTTTCACGCTGACCACCGGCATCAATCTCGACCCCTACCGCCTTGCGCCCTTCCATCACGATACGGCGTGCGGAGACCTTGGTGCGCACGGTCAGGTTGGGCCGACCTCTGGCGGGGTTGATATAGGCATGCGCGGTGCTGGCCCTAATGCCGTTGTCGACATTCATGTCGAATGGGCCAAAGCCTTCCTGTTGAAAGCCGTTCACGTCATCGGTGCGCAGATACCCCGCCTGCTCGCCGGCATCGACAAACGCACGGTTGAGCGGATCGGCAATCGGCAGGCTCTGTGTTGCGACCGGGCCCGAACCACCGCGCCAGGCGCTCTCGCCACGGCTGTTGGTTTCGCAGCGCTTGAAATAGGGCAGTACGTCGGCATAGGACCAGCCCTGCGCGCCCTGTTCGGCCCAGCGTTCGTAGTCGCGTGCGTTGCCGCGAATATAGGCCATGCCGTTGATCGACGAGGAACCGCCCAGGCCCTTGCCGCGCGGCTGATAGATCTTGCGCCCGGCAAGGTTCTTCTGGGGAACGGACTCGTAGGACCAGTTCCACTTCCCGCCCAGGAAATGCATGCCGAACGCTGCGGGCATCTTGATCGACCAGTGGTTCGACTCTCCGCCTGCCTCAAGCAGCAGAACGGAGACATCGGGCTCTTCGGTCAGCCGCGCCGCGAGCGACCCACCGCCGGAGCCGGCCCCAACGATAATATAGTCGTAACTGGTCACATGCTTCCCCTTCGCAGCATTCCGGCATCACGCCACAACCAACCGTGTCAGCCCGGCCTTGAGCCGGGGCCTCGAGAGGCCGGCATCTGCCTGTCGAGGTCCTGGCTCTCCGCTTCGCTCGG
>JABIUG010000295.1 GCA_018700655.1 Rhodospirillaceae bacterium
ACGGCTTCGGGCGAAAGGCCGGCCTTGCGGCACTTGATATCGAAGAACTTCTCGGCACCCAGATCAGCACCGAAACCTGCTTCGGTGACGACGTAATCGGCCATCTTGAGCGCCGTCGTGGTTGCCAGCACCGAGTTGCAGCCGTGGGCGATGTTGGCGAACGGACCGCCATGGACGAAGGCGGGATTGTTCTCCAGCGTCTGCACCAGGTTCGGCTTGATCGCGTCTTTCAGGAGCGCGGCCATCGAACCCTGGGCGTTGAGGTCGCTGGCGCGAACTGCCTTGCGCTCACGCGTATAGCCGACAACGATGTTGCCCAGGCGGCGCTTGAGATCGTCGATATCGGTCGCCAGGCAGAAGATCGCCATGACCTCCGAAGCGACTGTGATGTCGAAACCGTCTTCGCGCGGGAAGCCGTTGGCGACACCGCCGAGCGAGCCGACGATCGAACGCAGGGCACGATCGTTCATGTCGACGACGCGACGCCATGCGATGCGGCGTTCGTCGATCTCCAGGCTGTTGCCCCAGTAGATGTGGTTGTCGACCATGGCGGCCAGCAGATTGTTGGCCACACCGATGGCGTGGAAGTCACCGGTGAAGTGGAGGTTGATATCCTCCATCGGAACGATCTGGGCGTAACCACCACCGGCCGCGCCACCCTTCACACCAAAGGAGGGGCCGAGCGAAGGTTCACGCAGGCAGATCAGGGTGTTCTTGCCGATCCGGTTCAGGGCATCGCCAAGGCCGACCGTTGTCGTGGTCTTGCCTTCACCGGCTGGGGTCGGCGTGATCGCGGTGACTAGGACCAGCTTGCCGTTGGGGCGGTTCTTGGCGCCGTTGATGTAATCGAACGAAAGTTTGGCCTTGTCGTGGCCGTAAGGCTCGAGATGTTCTGCGCCAATGTCGAGCCGTTCTTTGGCCAGCTCGATAATCGGCCGGATCGTCGCGGCCTGGGCAATCTCGATATCGGATTTGGGCGTCGCCATCTCTGCTCCCCCGGGAGTGCAAAATCTGTCAGATGTCATTGAGACGGGCGGGACTTTAGCGTCGGCAGGCGTCATGTCACGCACGGATTCGACGCCGCGTGTCGTTCATGGTCCTGATTGGTCGAAACGGTTGATAATTGGTCTCATTCCAGAGGCATCCGGGCATCACAAGGGCTTGATCCTCCAACCCCCGCTCAAAAAGAAGGGGCGGCACTGCTGCCGCCCCTTCGGTAACAAACTACGAGATCTCGGCGATCAGTCGACCATGGCGTCGTGACGCCCGCGATGATCCAGGGCTGCCTCGAGCCCGACCTCGTTGTAGTGGCGAAGTGCCGCATCGTATTCGGCATTCTCCGACTTGATCTGCCAGGCGTGCCAGGCAAGCCAGATCACAACACCGACGATGGCCAGGACCCACTCGATCCCCGGGAAGGGATAGATTGCGCCCATGCTGGCAACGTCAGCCCAGCTTTCTACATTGGTAGACATGGTTGTTTACCTCCTTGTCGGGGCTGTTCAGCCCTGGCCCTTTGCGATTTCGCGATCGATGTCTTCCATCGCTGTGTCGCGATAGCCGTGATACGGGAACGCATCCCCGTAATCATGCGTATCGAGACCGGCGAGTTCGACTTCACGCGGAACGCGGAGCCAGCCCAAACCGTCCAGAAGCTTCGCCAGCAACCAGCAAGGCAGGAAACCAAGGCCCCAGAACATCAGGACAGCGCCGAGGAAGTTGCCGATCGGGTTGATCTGGGCCACGCCATCGACATTGCCGAACCAGCCGGTGGCTTCGTAGGCAACGTTCGAGGGATAACCCCAGAGCATGAAGCCGGCGATGACCGTACCGGCGAAACCGGCATAACCATGCACCGCGACGGCGCCGACAGCGTCGTCGATCTTGAACTTGCGTTCAACCCAGTGATGCATCTTGTAGGCGATCCAGACACCGACCATGGCAATCACCATGGCTTCGACCGGATGATAGAGATCGTTGCCCGCAGATGCGGTGATGACGCCGGCAAGCCCACCTGAATAACTCCAGAACGGATCACCCTTGGAGAGTACGTAACCAGCCATCAGGCCGCCCGAGAGCGACATCAGGAAGTTGAACGTGATCGCCGAGAGCGAGGTTGGCGTCAGGTAGATGTTGGTCGCCGTGAAGAAGGCTTCCTTGTCCGACCCCATGACCACGCCTTCGAAGTCGATGATCGGAATGTTGCAGGCCGCGTAGAAACCCCAGAAGCCGGTGTAGATCAGGAAGAGGCCGACCGTCACAAGCCATGGATTGTTCTGCGGGATATCGCGTGGCGTTCCGTCCGGCGCAAACTTGCCAAGACGGGGACCAAGGACGACCAGCACACCCAATGCCGAACCGCCGGCGATGCCGTGCACCACCGAGGAGGCATAGGCGTCGTGGAAACCCCACAACTGCACCATCCAGCCATTCCAGCTCCAGCCCCAGGCCGCATCGATGATCCAGGTACAGGAACCGACCAGGACAACGAGGATCAGGAACGCCTGTGTCTTGATGCGTTCGATCACCGCGCCCGATACGATCGACGCCGTGGTCCATGAGAACAGCAGGAAGGCCGCCCAGAAGACACCATTGATGCGCGCCCACCAGCCGTGATCGGCTGCGTTCATGCTTTCGGTCTGAACCGTGATGGCGCCGCCCATATGGGTGCCCATCAGTTCCGACCATGGCACGGCCCATGGCGCATCAAGGAAGCCGCCCATCATCGGGAAATGTGGGAAGGCGAAATAGATCCACCAGCCGAAATAGAAGAAGGTGACGGTGACCAGCGGGATCAGCATCGTGTTCTTCATCAGCGTGTGTTGAATGTTTTTGCGACGCGAAGCGCCGACTTCGTAGACACAGAAGCCCACATGGATCAGGAACATCAAGACGACCGTGACCCAGTAGTAGAACTCTGTGAAGATGACCATTAGAGAGTCGAGTTGACCTGACATCTCCTGGTTCCCCCAATTGTTGATTTTGAACCCAATACCCCCCGCCGCGCAGGTGTTTGCCCCCTGACTTCAGCGATTAAGGAATTGTAGGCTGAATTGTTCTAGGTGCAAACAAGAGTTTCTTGCCGTAACCATAGGTTTCATAAGAAGAAAATCTGGATCATCCCCAAATGGCTGATGTTGCAACCAATACCGGCGATGCCTTGCGTGACCGTTTCATGGCCTGGCAGTGCCTGATTCGCCAGCACGCCATGCGGCGCGACGGCGGCAAACCTTCCGATGGCATGGAGCCGCTTGTCATCACTGATGGTGGCGAGGAACTGGGCCATATCCGCACGGTCATTGCCGAACGTGACGGTGAGGCGACCACGGCGCAGTTCCGCCATACCGTGCAGCGCACGAACGATCCCCGGGAGCGGTTCGACAAGGGGATCCAGTACCTGTCATCGGCCTATTTTCAGAAATCACGGAACTTCGAGCCGCGCCTGTTCGCCCTCTTCGCGCCGGCCTCGCCGGGGGCGACAACCTTGCTTGCGGATGGCTCCTGCACGCTGGTCTTCCAGCAGTTCAACCAGAGCTACCGGCTGGCCTGCAAGGTCGAGCGCCTGGATGAAGAAGACGCATTTGCCCAGGCGCTGTTCTGGCACAGCGCCATGTTCAACCAGGCCCTGCCGCCCGACAGCATGCATCTGGCGTTCGATCCCGTCTGGGATGAAAGCACGGCCTTTCCTCCGGTTGAAGGAAGCTAGATCGGCTCTAGGTCTCCGTCACCTCGCGCATCAGTGCGATGAGCGCTGCCCTGGCCTCGAAACCAATCCCCGGCGCATCGGGCAGGCCGACCCGGCTGTCTTCGACCACGATTCCATCGGCGAAACCGCCGAAGGGATGGAAGACATCGGGATAGGATTCGTTGCCACCCAGGCCCAGGCCCGCGGCGATGTTGAGCGACATCTGATGGCCACCATGGGGGATCACGTTGCGCGGACCAAAGCCGTGGTCGGGCAACAACGCCAGGGTGCGCAGGTATTCGACCAGGCCGTAGGAGAGGGCGCAGTCGAACTGCAGGATATCGCGGTCCGGGCGCATGCCGCCATGGCGCAGCAGGTTGCGGGCATCCTGATGGGAGAAGAGATTTTCGCCGGTCGCCATCGGGCCGCTGTAATGATCGGCCAGCGTGGCCTGCAGGGCGTAATCGAGCGGATCGCCCGGTTCCTCGTACCAACGCAGGCCATAGGGCGCGATTGTTTCACCGAAGTTGATCGCCTGATCGAGGTTGAAGCGGCCATTGGCATCGACTGCCAGCCGGCTGCCGTCACCGCCCAGGACATCAAGTACCGCCTCGATCCGGCTGATGTCATCGTCGAGCGGGGTGCCGCCGACCTTCATCTTCACGACGGAGTAGCCGCGATCGAGGTAACGCCGCATCTCGTCCTGCAGGGCTTCGAGACCCTTGCCGGGCTGATAATAGCCACCGGCGGCATAGACGAAGATGCGGCTATCGACCTCACCATCGCGATAACGATCGGCCAGCAGACGCCAGAGCGGCACGCCGGCGATCTTGGCCGCGGCATCCCACATCGCCATGTCGAGCACACCGATCGCGACCGAACGTTCGCCATGACCGCCGGGTTTCTCGTTGGTGAACATCAGGTTCCAGGCCTTGTGAGGGTCGAGGCCGTGTTCGCCGTTGTAGTCGTCGGGCGCGGCCTCAAGCAGACGCGGAATGAAACGTTCGGCGAGCAGCCCTTTTGCGCCGTAACGGCCATTGGAGTTAAAGCCGTAGCCGATCACCGGTTGGCCATCGCGCACGACATCGGTCACGATGGCCACGACGCTTGCCGTCATCTTAGAGAAGTCGATATAGGCGTTGGCGATTTTCGACCGGATCGGTGCCGTGGCGTTGCGGATTTCGACGATTTTCATGGGTTTCTCAAACCGAAAGGGCCCGAACTGTCGCCAGTACGGGCCCTTTCATCAACCGAAATTCAGAAGTCGATCAGAACTTGCGGTAAGCCCTGTTGAGGTCACGCATGGGGTGACGGTCCGACATCTGGAACTTGACCAGCAGTTCACGCGCGATCATGTCGCGATCCTGCTGGTTGTTCGGCAGTTTCATGGATTTGGGAATACGGATCCAGCCGTTGGCGTTGCGGTCGAACACGGCCGCATTGCCTTCCTCGTAACCCATGTGGACGTCCTCGAGCCAGTTGAGGTCGTCCCAGCCCATCATTTCCAGGTACTGGGTCAGATAGGGCGTCAGGCGGTCATAGTCGGGGACCAGGTTGACGTCGTAGCGATAGCCGATGTGCTGACCGATTTCCTTCTCGCGCGATGTGTCGAGACCGTCTGCCTTGAGGAAGTAATCGACATCGCCTGCCTTGGCTTTGGCCTTGCGGGCGGCCTTTTTCGGGCCAGCCTTTTTCTTGGCCGCGGCCTTGAGGGAGACGACCTTGGCGGGTGCCGCCTTCTTGGCAGCAACCTTCCTGGCGGGTGCCTTTTTGGCTGCCACCTTCTTGGCCGGTGTTTTTTTGGCTGCCGCTTTTTTGGCGGGGGCCTTCTTGGCTGCTCTTGCCATGTTCAATTCCTCCCGATCAGAGGTGGTG
>JABIUG010000296.1 GCA_018700655.1 Rhodospirillaceae bacterium
AGGCCGTCTGCCTTGCGCTGGACAATATCGGGATGGGGTTCGGTCACGATGTACTGATGTTCGACCGGGATCACGGGAACCTCGAGCCCCACCATCGCCCCGACATCACGGGCAAAACTCCCCGATGCGGTCACAACGTGCTCGCAGGTGATGTCGCCCTTGTCGGTCTTGACCAGCCACTCGCCCGAAGCGGTGCGCTCGATCGCGGTGACACAGGTGTTGCGGTAGATCTCGGCGCCGCGGTTGCGCGCACCGGTCGCCAGTGCCTGGGTCAAATCGGCAGGCTGGATGTAACCATCTTCAGGGTGCTGGATCGCGCCAACCAGCCCCTCAATGTTGGCCAGCGGCCAGACTTCCTTGACCTGTTCTGGCGTCAGGAAATTCACGTCGACCCCGATGGTCTGGGCGACACCGGCATACTGGTAGTACTCGTCCATACGGTCACGGTTGGTCGCCAGACGGATGTTCGAAACCGTCTTGAAGCCGACATCCATGCCGGTTTCTTCCTGGAGCTCGTGATAGAAGCGCACCGAATACTTGTGCACCTGCCCGACCGAGTAGCTCATGTTAAAGAGCGGCAGCAGACCGGCCGCATGCCAGGTAGAACCTGATGTCAGCTCCTTGCGCTCCACCAGAACAACATCACTCCAGCCCTTCTTGGCCAGATGATAGAGCGTGCCGACACCAACAACGCCGCCACCGATTACAACAACACGAGCATGAGTTTTCATCGCGCTTCTCCCTGATACCGGAACCTGTCCGGCTGCGCTGAGTCCTAGCAAAAGACTGGCAGCTTCACTACAGCGGAGCCGTTGGCGTGATTGTCACACATGCGACATTTGCACCGTTCGCGACGTCCGCCATGGAGCAATTCTGCATCAGGCTCTGCCAATGTCCTCCAGCTGTGGCACATTGCGACCAGTTGATTTGGGAATGCCATGCACTGCCCTGCCTGCGCCCACGACAATCCGGACGGATCCCGCTTCTGTGGCCAATGTGGCACACAGCTTGCCGCGGCACCCCAGCAAGACACCTGGAAACCCGCTGGTGAACGGCGGCAGGTCACCATCATGTTCGCCGATCTGGCAGGCTTTACGCGGCTGACACGTACACTCGATGCCGAAGAGGTGCACCGTCTGCTCAACCTCTTCTTCGAGGTATCGGATGCTGCGGTTCGCCGCCATGGCGGCCATATCGATAAACATATCGGCGACAACGTGATGGCGCTGTTCGGTGCACCGGTGGCCCACACCGACGATCCCGCACGCGCCGTGCGCACAGCGCTTGAGATTCATGAGGCTGTCACAGGCGTCGCCACCGGAACGGGCGAGAGCCTTGCCGCCCATATAGGCATCGCAACCGGCGAGGTCGTCGCCAGCACGACTGGAAGTGCAGCCCATCAGGAGTAAACCGTCGTCGGCGAAGCGGTGAACCTTGCCTCGCGCCTGGAAGCCGCCGCCATGGCTAGCGAAACGATCATCAGTGATGCTGTGGCCCGAGAAACCCGCGAGATCGTCACCTGCGAACCTGCAGGCTCGGTCCAGGCAAAGGGTTTTGACCATGACGTCGCTGCATGGCGGGTGACGGGACGCGCTCAGAGCAACCTTTCGACCCAGGCGCCGATCGTCGGACGCAGGGAAGAACGTGACCTCTTCGCTGGTTGTGTCGCAACGCTTGAGACCCAATGCAACGGCGCGGCAATTTGCCTGCGTGGCGAACCCGGCATCGGCAAGACCCGCCTGCTCGACGCGTTTGAAGAAACAGCCCACTCGGCCGGGATCACCTGCCAAAGCGCCCTGGTGCTCGACTTCGGCGGCAGCCAGGACCAGGGCGCGGTCACCGCGTTGACAACATCGATGGTGACCGCCCTGACAACATCTGGCGATGACGCTGTCTCGCAGCTCGTCGCGCGCGGCACCATTGGTACCGATCAGGTCGCGCATCTGACAATCCTGCTCGGGCAGACACCCAGCGAAACACAGCGGTCCCAGCTCGCCACCCTGTCTTCGGATGAACACCAGAACGCTGCCGTGGCGGCCTTCCGCTGTCTTGTCGAGGCTTTCTGCGAAACAACGCCACTCCTG
>JABIUG010000297.1 GCA_018700655.1 Rhodospirillaceae bacterium
AGGACGAAGTCGTGACCCGCCTGTTGATCGACACCAACGCGAGTATCGAGCAGCCGCTCTATCTCATGTCGACACGCCATGGCGTCCAGAAAAGCATCCAGGTTGACGCGATCCAGAAACACGGCATCGCCACCATCAGTGGCATGGTGCAGGGCCTAGGCGCCATCGGTCGGGTGGCGCAGTGGAACAACAGAACCGCATCGGCTGTCGTGCCGGCCGAGCAAACCGGTGGCACTGCCCCGGACTGGGCATCGCGGGTTTCGGTCCACGAGTTTGATGCCAAGCAGCTGCTGGCGGAAGCCGGGCTGTCGATCACCAGCGAACACATCGTCACGACAGTCGATGCGGCACAGGACGCCGCCGAAGCCATCGGGTTTCCGGTCGTGATGAAAGCGGTGGGCGATCGCATCCCCCATCGCAGCGAACACGGGCTGATCGAGCTGCGCCTATCGGATCGTGAAGCAATCGTCCAGGCCTGGGCGCGCCTGCAGGAGCGTCTGTCGGCCATGGGCGATGTCGCGGTCAACGCCGGAATCGTCGTGCAGGCGATGGCCACTTCGGGTGTCGAAGTCATTGCAGGCATCGCACGCGACCCTTCGTTCGGGCTTGTCCTGGCCGTCGGCCCGGGTGGTGTGCTCGCCGAACTCCTGGACGAGGTCGCGATGGTCTGTCTGCCGATGCGCGAGGGCGATGTCGACCGGCTGCTCGAAGGCGGCAAACTCGAAGAGCTCCTGCGTGGATTCCGAGGCTCGGGACCGGCGGATGTCGAAGCCCTGAAAGCCTCTCTTCATGGCCTGGCAGACTTCGCCACACACCACGCGCCGTTCATCGAAGGGATCGATATCAATCCACTGATTGTTCACGGCCAAGGTCAGGGTTGTGTCGCAGTCGATGCCCTGATCGTGCCCCGCCTGCTCGTCGGTTAGAACAAAACCGAAGGTGTTGAACCTTTGGCCGATCTGGAGGGACCTAATGAATGTCCACGGCCCAAAGTCTGGATGACAAGGTCGAAACCACAACGGCACTCTCGTTTCGGCCTTGTGGTCGTGGCGATCACCGCACTGATCGTAACAGCGGCTTTGGCTACGATCTGGCTGCGATGGTGGAATGGCGGCATGGATCTCGACCGCGGGGCAGCTCTTTACGCCGTCCATTGCGCGTCCTGCCATGGCGGTGAGCTGGAGGGCGAAGAGGACTGGAAGAGCCTGGGTGACGATGGCCTGTTGCCCGCGCCGCCGCACGATGAGACAGGTCATACCTGGCATCACAGCGACGGTTTGCTGTTCAGCATCGTCAAGGAAGGCTCCGCTGCCGTAATTGGCGACGGTTACGAAAGCAACATGCCGCCCTTTGCCGATGTTCTGACTGATGAGGACATCTGGACCATTCTGGATTTTCTCAAGAGCCGCTGGCCCGCCAGAGAACGGGAGTTTCAGGAGCAGATCAGCCAACAAGAGAACTGAGCGCTTCCAGATCCGGTGGTCGCTCGCGAACTGCCGCACCCGTGATGGATATCGCATGCCCCGGCGGACACTCTTGCGTCTGGCGTGAATCTCGCAGACCTTCAACCCATCTGACCATGTCTCTTTGCCCATCCACAGCGACAAGAGACGGTCGCACGAACAGGATTGCCTCAACTCACACGGGTCGACGCCATGTCCTTTGAAAAACTTGCTCGTTGGGCTGTTCTCGGACTGATCGCAGCAGGGATTATCGTTTTCATTCTCCGGGCCACCGAAGAGCCCACCGCGCAAACCGTGGATATCGTGGTGCCTGTCCTTTCCCAGGCGGCAGTCACGGGTCAGACCCTGTTCGAGACCAATTGCGCGCAATGTCACGGCACGAACGGTTCCGGCAGCAACAAGGGCCCGCCGCTGATACACAGCATCTATAACGCCGGGCATCATGCTGATGTCTCGTTCCTGCTGGCGGCGCGCAACGGCGTTGCACAGCACCATTGGCGCTTCGGCGCGATGCCGCCTCAGCCTCAGGTTTCCGACGACGATGTCGCAAAGGTCGTGCGTTTCATCCGCGAAATACAACAGGCCAATGGCATCGAATACGAGGAACATGTCATGTGATCGGTTCGGATCGAGGAGCGAACGGTTGGCGGCCTGGCCTCAGCGTTCAGTCTGAAAAGGGTCGGTGTGTCGAAGAGGATCACAAGCTGCAGATTGTCTGGCCGCACGATCAACTACAGTCCAGATTCAACGGTGGACCCGCACTGCCGTGGCAACAGGTTTGGCTCGATGGGGCGTACGATCCGATCTAGCGCGCCGCCGACCTTACGGTTTTGGCTTCTGCTTCAGCGAGCAACGTATCGGCCAGCCGGTACATCTGGGTGAGCGCCTCTTCGCGCGAGACACCTTCGGCATCCAGCGCACAACGCAGCCAGATGCCGTGGGATTGCATGCACAACATACGGGCTGCCTGGCGCACCTGATCGGCCGAGATCAATTGGCGCAGATAGGCGGCAAAGTTGCTCTGCATCCGGTTGAACATGAAAGCCTGGAGTCTAGCGTATTGCGGAATGAACGCAGCTTCACCGCAAAACGACAGCCAAGCCCGGGCAAAATGCTGCTGGAACATCTGGGGTGTGAAGCCGGTTTCGATCACGGCGTTGAGCTTGCCACGCGCGGAGTCGTGCTTGCGCACTTCCTCGACCACGATGCGCCGGTATTTGCGTGTGACCTCCCACATCGCGGCTTCAAGAAGGTCGGCCTTCGACGTGAAGTAGTGGTGCACCATGCCCTGCGACATACCGGCACATTGCGCGACACGGGCAACCGTTGTGCCCGACAGGCCATGCCGGGTCATGACCTCGAAAGCGGCCTCTGAAAGTTCTTGGCGGCGGATGGCTTCGATCGAGCGTTTCATACTGGCGTCATGTTAACGGTTAATCAGTCGTTGGAGCGTGGCAATTGACAAATCAGCCTACCCCTCCAAACATCTCATCGATTGTACGCTTAACCAATTTACCAGTCACGTGTTCAGAGAAACGCGGGCGCCTCTTGGGGAGACAGCATGTCCTATCGGGTCGGTGTGGATATCGGCGGCACGTTCACCGACTTTTTTGCGTTCAATGATTCGACGCTGGAAACCCACGCGCTGAAGGTTCCTTCACGCCCCGACAAACCGGGCGCCGAAGTGCTTGAAGGCGTGCGCCAACTTGAAGAACGGTTCGGCATCGCTCCTTCCGAGATCGCCTATTTCAGCCATGGCACGACGGTCGGGGTCAACACTGTGATCCAGCGCAAGGGCATCCGCCTGTGCCATTTCGCGACGGAAGGTTTCGTCGATGTCCTGGAGGTCGCCCGCCTGCGCACGCCTGACGTCTACGACCTGCTTTCGCAACGCCCGGCCCCGCTGATCCCCAAAGAGCGTGTCTTTCCGATCCGGGGGCGGTTGCTGAGCGACGGCAGCGAGGAACAGGCCGTCGATCGCGCCAGCGTCGAGGCCGCCATCGAAGACGCCCGTGCGGTCGACGCCGAAGGGATCGTCGTTTCCTTGATCAACGCTTACCGCAACCCGACGCACGAACAACAGGTTGCCGGGATCGTGCGTGAGCTGGCGCCAGACCTTCCGGTGTTCTGCTCGACCGACGTCTGGTCGATCATCCGCGAATACGAGCGCACCATCACCGCGGTCATCCATGGTTATGTCCAGCCCCGTGTGAGCCACTACCTGACCTCTCTGCAGGAGGCCCTGCGCGAAGCAGGTGTTCCGGCCGAACCGCTCATCACCAAATCGAACGGCGGCGTCATGAGTGCCGAGCTGGGCAAGACGGCCTGTGCCCAGATGATTATGTCGGGCACGGCTTCGGGCGTGATCGGCGCCAGCCACATTGCCACCTTGTCGGGCTATCGCGACGCCATCAGCTTTGATGTCGGCGGCACCAGTGCCGATGTCGCGTTCATTGCCGATGGCCGGCCGCAATACGGTATCGGTGAAATGATCGGCGAATTTCCGATCTACATCCCGACCGTCTCCGTTACCTCGATCGGTGCAGGCGGAGGGTCAATCGCCTGGATCGACGACATCGGGGTGCTGAAGGTCGGGCCCGAGAGCGCCGGAGCTGACCCGGGGCCGGCCTGTTACGGCAAGGGCGGCACACGCCCTGCCCTGACCGATGCCTTTGCCGTGCTGGGTTATGTCGGCCAGACCGATCTTGGCTACAACGCGGTCCAGGTCGATGTCGAAGCGGCACGCCGGGCCGTCGGCACCCTGGCCGAGCGGCTGGAACGCAGCGTCGAGGACACTGCCGAAGCGATGATCAAGATTGCGGTTTCGGGCATGTATCTCGAGGTCTCGAAACTGGTTTCGTCCTACGGCGTCGACCCGCGCGACAACGCCTTGATCGCCTTTGGCGGCGCCGGGCCGATGACCGCCTGTTTCCTGGCCGAGGAACTCAACATCGACACTGTCGTGATCCCGACAACGCCCGGTGTGCTCAGCGCGATGGGCGGCCTGATTGCCGATCTCAAGAACGACTTCGTGCGCACGATCTATGCCCCGGTCCATGCCGAAGCGATCCCCGCCATTCAGGACGGATTTGCCGCGCTGAAAGCAGAGGGCGAACGCTGGCTGCGCGAAGAACAGGACTATGACGGTCCCGTGACCTATCTCTATTCCGGCGACATGCGTTATCAGGGTCAGTCCTTCGAGATCGAGGCATTCTTTGAGCCCGAGGCCATCACCGCGGGTGATGTCGGCGCACTCGAAGAGGCCTTCCATGCCGCCCACGAGCAGATCTACACCCATGCCGATCGAGATGCGCCGGTCCAGATCATCAATCTGCGCCTGGTCGCACTGGGCCAGAGTCCGAAACCGACCTTCGAAGCACAAGCGCTCAATCCGGGCCCGGCCATTCCCGAGGGCGAGATCATGGTCCATGCCGGAGGAACCGGTGTAGCCGCCGCGCTTTTCCGCCGCGAGAACCTGCGGCCGGGACAAACGTTCAGCGGGCCTGCCGTCGTCTCGCAAAGCGACACCACGCTCTGCCTTCCCGCCGGGTTTGGTGCCAGCGTCGACGGCTACGGCCATCTGATCCTCACACGCAGCAAAGGAGAAGGCTGATGGCGCTCGACAAGGTGACCCTGCAGATCTTCTCAAACCACTGCACCGCTGCAGCCGAAGCGATGGCGCGCACGCTGATCCGCACCGCCCATTCGACCTTCGTGAAGGAAAGCGAGGATTTCACCTGTGGCCTCGTCTCGCCCGATGGCAAGACCTTTGCCGCACCCTTTGATTTTGGTGCGACCTGGTTTGTCGGCCTCGATTATGGCCGCGGCCTGGCGCTGATCGACCACTACGAAGACGGCGATGTCATCATCTGCAACGATCCCTACAGCGGGTTCGTCTGCACCCATTCGCCCGACATGCACATCTGGAAGCCGATCTTCCATGAGGGCGAGCTGGTCTGTTTCGCCGTCGGCCATGTCCACAACACCGATATCGGGGGTGCTGTACCCGCCAGCCTGTCGCGCCAGCTCACCGAGGTGCATCAGGAAGGTCTGCGCCTGCCGCCAACCAAGCTCTACCGCGCTGGTGTGTTGAACCAGGAACTGCTCAACATCATCACCGCCAATGTTCGTATGCCCGATCAGAACTGGGGCGACATGAAAGCCCAGTACGCTTCGGTCAACATTGGCGAAGCCAAGGTCAAGGAGATCATTGCCCGCTTCGGGGCAGAGACCTTCAGCCAGGGCGTCGAAGACCTGCTCGACCTGGCCGATGCCCAGGCACGCCGGGTGATTGGCTCGATTCCCGATGGTGAACATTTCTTCGCCGACTACATGGATGAAGATTCGCCCGACGGTTATCCCGCCCGCATTGCGCTCAACCTGATCGTGAAGGGCGACGGGCTGATCTTTGATTACACCGGCAGCGACCCGCAACTGGCCTCCTCGATCAACATTCCCACCGGTGGCGACGAACGCCACGTGCTGATGATGGTCGGCGCCGTTTATGTCCTCTACACGCTCGATCCGACCATCCTGCGCAACAGCGGACTGCTGCGCGCCTGCCGTTGCATCCTGCCCGATGGATCGCTGATGAACCCGCAGTTCCCCGCTGCCGTCGGCATGCGCAGCCTGGGCGTCGGGCGGTTGATGTCGGTCATCTTCGGCGCCTTTGCCCAGGCCTTGCCCGAACGCCTGCAAGGCGGGCCAGGTTGCGGCGGGCCGCTGCTCAACGTGCGCACCACCGACAACCGGACGGGCAAGACCCTGATGGCCAATGTCAGCCCGATCACCGCCGGAGCCGGGGCAAGTGCCGCAGGTGACGGCTCGGAAGGCTGCGGCGCCAACCAGGCGTTCTTCAAGAACACACCAGCCGAGATCAACGAGGCCGACGTTCCGATCCGCATTCTCGAATACGGCCTTGCGCCCGATACCGCAGGCCCCGGCAAACATCGTGGCGGCCTTTCGACCACGATGCTGTTCCAGGTCTTTGCACCCCACACCGTGCTGACGGCGCGCAACCGCGACCGCTCGGTGTTCACGCCATGGGGCATCGCCGGCGGCTCTGCCAGCAAACCATCGCAGTTCATCCGCAATCCCGGGACCGACAACGAAATCAATCTCGGCAACACCGACGTCGTGACCGCCAATCCCGGTGATGTCTTCCGCATCACGGCAGCCGGCGGCGGTGGCTGGGGCCCGGCCCACGAGCGCGATGTCGAAGCCGTGTTGAGCGATTGCAGAGGTGGTTGCATCTCTGTCGAGGGCGCCGAGGAAGACTATGGCGTGGTGATCCACGATGGCGCGGTCGATGAAGACGCCACGAGAGAACGTCGCCGGGTGATGGCTGCCCAGGCCGGCAACGAGTTCTTTGGCCACAGCCCCGGGCGCATCGACTTCGAGAAGATCTGGACGCTTCCGCTCTACGACCGCCTGACGGACGTGCTGGCACGCATGCCTGTAAATTGGCGGTTCTTCGTCAAACACCACCTGTTCGCTGCGATCGAGGCGCTCGACACCGACGAAGTCAGCCCCGACGCACTCGACGCGGCCCTGGCCGAGCTGTTGGTCGAGCACCCGCAGTTACAGGAACACGTGGTTGCGGCCGAGTAAGGAACCGAATAATTGGTTGGCCGACCAATATTGTACTGTTACGGTTCCTGCATAAGCAGGTTCGTGATCGCCGGAGGGCATTCCAATGCGGTTTGACGGGAACGTTTATTACCATGAGCTTGAGGCCTACCCGGCCGAGAAGTTGTTCGATGAGTGGCGCGAGACCGCCATCACGCTCGATCAGGGTGGGTTCACGACCTGCTGGCTGGGCGAACATCACTTCTGGCACAAGGGTTATCCCGTCGCCTGCCCCAACCCGATTCTGGTCGGCATGCATCTGGCCAGCGTGACCAAGACCCTGCGCATGGGCCAGAGCGCCAACATCCTGCCCGATTACCACCCCATCCGACTGGCCGAAGACATCGCCACGGCCGATCATCTGGTCAAGGGAAGGCTTGATATCGGGATTGCGCGCGGCACCAACAGCACGGCAAGCATTCAGTTCAAGCGCGAGGCTGACCGGCGCGACCCGCAGGTTAACTATCGCCTGTTCGAAGAAGTCTTCGAGATCATGAAGAAGTGCTGGACCCAGGATGCGATGAGCCACGAAGGTGAGTTCTTCACCTTCCCGGTTCCCGGCTGGTCAGAACTGGATGGCCGGTTCGTCAAGGAATCGCCCGAGCACTATCACGACGACGGCAGCCTTAAGGCGCTCGGCGTCATGCCCAAACCCTACCAGAAACCCTATCCACCAATCTGGCAGGCCGCCGATTCCACGATGTCCTACGAGTTTGCCGCCAGGCGCGGCCATTCGATCATCGGCATCAACCGTTCGTTCGAAGGCACCCGCGAGGCCTGGACAAAATTCAAGGAAACCTCCGAAGAGCTTTGCGGGCACGCAGTACCCATGGGCCAGGCGGCCGACGACCAGACGTTGAACGCCATGCGCTTGTTTCACATGGCCGAGACGCAGGAAGAAGCCGAACGTGAGGCAAGGCCCGGCATCAATGCCTTTTATGACGCAGCCACCGGCCTCAATCCCAACTGGGCACGCAAGGGCCTGTTGGCTGCCGACGAAGAACTTGCACCCGGGGACGAAGACCTCGACTGGTTCGACTTCCTGAAAAAATACGAGGTTTCGCTGGTCGGTTCGCCCGAATTTGTTGCCGAGCGGATCCACAAATACCGTGAGGAACTGAACTGCCAGCACGTCACGCTCTGGCCAAACCCGGGCTTCGTTCCGTTCAAGAAGGTCCTGCGCGGCATCGAACTTTTCGCCGAGAAGGTCATTCCACAGTTCGAACAGAGCGAAGTTCAGGCAGCACAATAAATCCAGACCGACACCACAAAGCGGGGGCACCGTGGGAAACAAGACCGACGCGCTGGGGCGCGTTTGCAGCGACGAAGAATGGGCACTGCGCGAGGATACCGCGGCGGGTTTCCGCCTGCTCGAAAAATACGGCATGTCTGATCTGACCAATGGTTCGGTCGTCGCACGCCTGCCGGGAGAGGAAAGCTGGTTCATCACCCACCCGCACGGCCTCTTTTTCCATGAG
>JABIUG010000298.1 GCA_018700655.1 Rhodospirillaceae bacterium
CGACGAAGTGCGCGCACTTTCGGCAGGACTCCGCGAAACGGGTGTCGAATCCGGTGATCGCGTCGTGCTGGTGGCTGAAAACGGAACAAACTGGGTGATTGCCGATCTGGCCATCATCGCTGCCGGCGCCATCACCGTTCCGGCCTACACGACCAACACCGAAGCGCTCCACGAACACGTGCTCAACGACAGCGGCGCCAGACTGGCGATCGTTTCGACGGCAGCGCTCGCAAAACGCCTGCTCCCGGCCTGCACCAAGGCGGGCACACCGACGGTCATCGCCATCGATGAGGTCCCGGCAAGCAACGGTGTCGAGGTCGTTGCCTGGAGCGACATTCTGGTGCGTGGAGCGGAATCCGCGGGCGGTGTGGAAGCCCGCGCCGCTGAAGTCGGACGCAAGGACACCGCCTGCTTCATCTACACGTCTGGAACCGGCGGCATGCCCAAGGGCGTCATTCTGTCGCACCACGCGGTGCTCTCGAACATTGAAAGCATCTACCTGGCCTACAAACCGCTGCTTTCGGGCATCGACACGTTCCTGTCGTTCCTTCCGTTGTCCCATTCCTACGAACATACCGCGGGTCTCTATTTCCCGATCTCGATCGGCGCTGAAATTTACTATGCCGAGGGCGCCGATACGTTGATCAACAACATGCCCGAGGCACGGCCCACGATCATGACCTGTGTGCCCCGCCTCTACGAAGTCATGCGCCAGCGCATCCTCGCCGGCGTGAACCGGCAGGGCGGCAAAAAGAAGCAGTTCTTCGAACGGGCCGTCACACTGGGAACCAAGCGGATCAATGGCGAACGCCTGAGCCTGATTGAACGGGTCCAGGATCGTGTGCTCGACAAGCTGGTGCGCAGCAAGGTACGCGAGCGCTTCGGTGGCCGCCTCAACGCCCTTGTTTCCGGCGGTGCCCCGCTCAACCCCGATGTCGGTCTCTTTTTCTCCAGCCTGGGGCTGACATTGCTTCAGGGCTATGGCCAGACCGAATCGGCACCGGTTGTCTCCTGCAACCTGCCTGATCGCATCAAGATGGACACGGTCGGGCACCCGCTGCCCGGCGTCGAGGTCCGGATCGCCGATGACGGCGAGATCCTGGTTCGCGGCGGCCTGTTGATGGACGGATACTGGAACAACCCCGAAACCACAGCCGAAACGATCAAGGACGGCTGGCTCCACACCGGTGACATCGGCGAGTTTGACAGCAACGGCTACCTGAAAATCACCGATCGCAAGAAAGACCTGATCGTCAACTCGGGCGGCGACAACATCGCACCGCAGCGGGTTGAAGGCATCCTCAACCTGGAGCCTGAGATCGCACAGGCCGTGGTGGTAGGCGACCGACGGCCCTATCTCGCAGCCCTGATCGTGCCCGATGACGCCTATCTGGTTGAATTCGCCAAACGCCATAACCTTTCGCCGCGCTTGATCAACGTAACCGACGAGCCGGCTTTGTTGTCGGAAATCAGAGCGGCGGTTGACCGTGCAAACCAGACACTATCGGCGATTGAGAAGGTCAAACGGGTAATGATCGCCAGCGAAGCCTTCACGGTCGACAACGGCCAGATGACGCCGACCATGAAGGTTCGCCGCCACGCCGTGAAAGAAGTGTATGGCACGGCGCTCGACAGCCTTTACGGCTAAGGCTTGCTGCCCCTTTAGGGATGATCTGAAGTTTAGGTTGTCGATTTCTGTGCCGATGTGGTGCGAACCGCTACAAGTGTTCCGATTTGGGAACGGAAGGTACTATGTCGCAGCAGATCCTGATCGTGGATGACGATCCGGTGCAACGTCGCCTCTATGGCGAAATTGTCGGATCGATGGGCTTTCGCGCCGAAACCGCCAACGACGGCGACGTCGCGCTTGATATGTTGTTGGGTTCCGATCAGCCGCTGCGGCCCGATTGCGTCCTGCTGGACCTGAACATGCCCGATGTCGACGGCATGACCGTTCTGGAAAAACTCACCCCCACCCTGCCCGATCTGCCAGTGGTTGTGTTGACCGGCCACGGCGGTGTCGACATCGCCGTCGAGGCAATGCGCGCAGGCGCCGCCGACTTCCTGGTCAAGCCGGTTGCGCCGGAGTGACTGAAGGTCACGCTCGATAACTCGATGAAGTTGGGCTCGTTGCGCGGCGAGGTTTCGCGCCTGCAGCGCCATGCCGACAGGGGCATCCAGGACGGCGACATCGTCGGTTCCAGCGACGCTTTGCGCGCCACGATCGAACTTTCGCTACGTGCTGCACAGTCCCAGATTCCGGTGCTGATCGAAGGCGAAAGCGGCGTCGGCAAGGAACTCTATGCAAGATTCGTGCAAAGCAATGGACCACGCGCCGGAAAGCCCTTCGTCTCGGTCAACTGCGGCGCCATTCCAGAGAACCTTATCGAGAGCATTCTGTTTGGCCACGAGAAGGGTGCCTTTACCGGCGAATCGGCCAAACATATAGGCAAATTCGAGGAAGCCGACGGCGGCACGCTGTTCCTCGACGAGATCGGAGAGTTGCGAACCGACATGCAGGTCAAGCTGTTACGCGCACTCCAGGAAGGCACGGTTGATCCGGTCGGCGGGCGCAAGACTGTCCGTGTCGATGTTCGCCTGATCGCTGCAACCAACCGCGATCTCTTCCAGATGGTCAACGAAGGCGGTTTCCGCGAGGACCTCTATTACCGTATCAATGTCTTCCCGCTCAATGTCCCGCCGCTGCGCGAACGCAACCAGGACATTCCCGAGCTCGTGCACCACTTCGTGCGGCGTTTTTCCGCGATCGAACACAAGCAGGTCACAGCGGTCGATGAGGCCGCCATGGCGATGCTTTCTGCCTATGCCTGGCCGGGCAATGTTCGTCAGCTCGAAAACGCCGTCTTTCGGGCCGTTGTGCTTTGTGATTCCGACCAGCTTTCCAGTGCAGATTTCCCGCACATTGCGCGGGCTCAGGGCGTGCCGCTCGAAGGCCTGATCAGCGCGGGTACGAAACCTGCCCCCCGGGTCAACGGCTCAGGGCAGGTCAACGGCCAGCTTCCCGTCCTGGGGGGGGGGACGGTGAAGTTCGGGCCCTTGCAGATGTCGAAGCCGATGTCATCCGTTATGCCCTGGATCACTACAAGGGACAGATGTCGCGGGTGGCACGGCGTCTGGGGATCGGACGCTCCACCCTATATCGCAAGGTTCGCGACATGGGCCTTGATGCCGGGGATGACCCCGGCACGATGGATGGTGCAGACGCCTGATCCGACGCCGCCACATGGCTGTGTGGTGTTTTGTGCGTTACGTTGTGCAGGCAACCTGACGGACCCTACGTGACCCAGGCCAACACCACACTCGACGACCGTTACACCCTGCAGCAGGGTCGTGTCCTGCTATCGGGCACCCATGCGCTGGTGCGCCTGCCCATGCTGCAACACCAGCGCGACCGTGCTGCCGGCCTCGACACCGCCTGTTTCATCACCGGTTACCGTGGTTCGCCGCTGGGCGGGATCGACACCGCCCTGTGGCAGGCGCGTCAGTTCACCGAGCGCCACGCCATCCATTTCACGCCGGGTGTCAACGAAGACCTCGCGGCAACCGCCGTCTGGGGCAGCCAGCAGACCGGCCTGTTCGACGACGCCACGGTCGATGGCGTGTTTGCCATGCTCTATGCCAAGGGCCCCGGGATCGACCGTTCAGGCGACGCACTCAAACACGGCAATACCGCGGGCACCTCCCGCCATGGCGGTGTGCTGGTGCTGGCAGGCGACGACCACACCTGCAAATCATCGACTTCGGCCCATCAGAGCGAATTTGCTCTGATCGATGCGATGATTCCGGTTTTGCATCCCGCGGGAGCACAGGAGTTTCTCGACTTCGGTCTCCATGGCTGGGCGATGTCGCGTTATTCGGGGCTTTGGGCCGGCATGAAGCTGGTGTCCGAAACCGTCGACACGACGACATCAGTTCTGATCGATCCCCAACGGCCCCGCATTGTTCTGCCGGACCAGGCGCTTCTTCCGCCCGAAGGTGTCCACCTTCGCTGGCCCGACAGTGCTCTGGCCAAGGAAGAGCGTC
>JABIUG010000299.1 GCA_018700655.1 Rhodospirillaceae bacterium
AGCCTGGGAACTTTCCTGATTCTCTGGCACATCGCCCACGCCCGCGAATGCGGCCTGCCGCATGTCTATCTCGGCTACTGGATCGGCGATTGTTCTAAGATGTCCTACAAAACACGCTTCCAGCCGCTCGAAGCCCTTTCGGCCGACGGCTGGCGGGACATGCAAGACACCGACTAGATTGAAGAGGTAGAGCAAATCCCGATTTGCTTGAATCGCTTCGCGATACAATCAAATCGAGTGAAATTGCTCTAACTCTATGAAATAGAGCGGATTCACACGTTTCCACGGAGCGACGAAGTGTTTCCGTGGAAACGTGATCCACTCTAGAGCCGTCAGTTCTCCGGCAGAAGCGACGGCAGGAACGTGACGATCTCGGGCGCCAGCCACATCAGGGTAAGTCCGGCGATCTGAATCAAGACAAAGGGAATCACACCCTTGTAGATCTGCCCCGTCGTGATCCCGGGCGGTGCCACACCGCGCAGATAAAACAGGGCAAATCCGAACGGTGGTGTCAGGAACGAGGTCTGCAGGTTGACCGCGATCATGATCGTGACCCATTTGGGGTCGAGCGTTCCGCCATAGATCACTGGCCCGACAATCGGAATCACGATGTAGATGATCTCCAGGAAATCGAGCACGAACCCCAGGACAAAAAGCACCAGCATGACGACCAGGAACACCTTCCACTCGTTGTCGAACGATCGCAGGAAATCCTGGATGTATTCTTCGCCGCCAAACGAGATCACCACCAGATTGAGCATCTGTGAGCCGATCAGGATGGCAAACACCATGGATGTGACCTTGGCGGTATCGCGCACAACCGGACGCAGGATACCGCCACGCAACAGGACCCAGCAGGAATAGAGCAACCCGGCAAAGGCAACGTGGTAGGCACTCGCCGCAAAGAGAAAGGCGACCCAGTTCTCGAAGCCGACATGTTCGATCGACGTTCTGAGATCGAAGTTCACGCCCAGAAGCAGGAAGATCACGATTGAAAAAGTCGCCATCACAATGAAGCGGCTGCCGCGTGCATTGTCGTCTTCGCCCAGCTTGCGATAGGCCGAGAGCATCAACGCACCCGCGGCACCCAGCCCGGCCGCCGCTGTCGGGCTCGTGATCCCGCCCAGAATGGAACCCAGTACCGCGATGATCAGGACCAGCGGCGGGAACACAACACGCAGCAGGGTGACGCCAGCCAGGCGCGGCAGTGCATGGCGCAGACCATAGAGAACCAGCGCAAAGGGCAAGGCATAGAGCAACGCCGCAGTGCCCGGACTCGCGCGCGGCGAGACCAGGAGCGCGTCAACCAGAAGAGTGCCCAGAATGCCGACCGAGCCCGCCAACAACGGCACCGATGGCTCGCCGGGAGCGACGCCGCGCGCGACGGCAAACACGGCGGCAAAGAGGATCATCGCCGTCAACATTCCCTTGGAGATCGGCGGCAGCGCATCGATCGCCTGCTGTTCCATGGCATCAAGTTCGGCATCGCCGGGAACATCGCTTGTATCGGCGTCGACCAGTAGCTGCGCCGCCACCGAGCGATCCCACATGTCCTGACCATGCAGTTCGATCATGGCCACCTGGCATTGCTCGGAAACATTGGTCCGAAGCTCGGGTGCAGTCTGGCGTTCAATCAGGGCAAATCGATCGACGACCTGAGGTCCCGCCATCCCGGTAGCGATCAGGGTTCCGGCGACCGCGACAACTACGACCGGTGCAGCCAGACACCAGATCAGTCGCTGCTGAATCGAACCCAGTTGGCCCTGGGGCGTCGTATCGTCAACTTCGATCGGCGGAGCCTTGCCGGGCCGCAACATCGCATAGACAAAGACATAGAGGGCATAGAGGAAGGCCAGCATCAGACCGGGAACGATCGCTGCCTTGAACAGGGTGCCGACCGAAACGACGGCTGCTTCGCCCAGATACGTCAGGGCATCACGACAACCGGCGGCGATCGCACGTTGCTCCTGGGCGGTCGCGTAGAGGTCACCGGCAAGAGTGCCCAGCAGCACAATCACGATCGAAGGCGGAATGATCTGACCCAGCGTGCCCGAAGCCGCAATGATGCCTGTGGCAAGTTCGGGTGAATAGTTGTGGCGCAGCATCGTCGGCAGCGAGAGCAAACCCATGGTGACGACCGTAGCGCCGACAATCCCGGTCGAGGCGGCCAGAAACGCACCGACGACCACGACCGAAACCGCCAGCCCGCCGGGTAGTCCGCCAAACACCCGGGCCATCGAGGTGAGCAGGTCCTGTGCGATGCGCGAACGCTCAAGCGCAATCCCCATCATGATGAACATCGCGACGGCCAGCAGCAGCTCGATCGACGGGCCGGCAAAGACCCGTTCGTTCATGCGATTGACGATGAAGGTCAGGGTACGGAAAAACGCGCCATCGGCGCCGTTCTCGAACAGGGGAACGGTGTAGGTCGGTAAATCCGGGTATCGGAACAGGGTGATGGCGTGTTCGCTGATACCGCTGTCGAGCAGGGCGTAGAAGGCATCGCTGCGGTTGTCGATCAGTTCTCGCGTCAACCAGCCGGCCTCACTCAGCATCGCCAGAATACCGAACGAAAGCAGCGCCGCGCCACCAATCGCAAAGGCGACGGGATAGCCCGAAAGGATGCCTGCAAAGAGACAGAAAAACACGATGATCAGGCCGACCTCGACGCCATCCATGCCAAACATCAGCGGGGCGCCCCCTGCTCGGTCGGAACGTTCGTGCCGGCGTCCGCGCTCTGGGGTGGTTGCGACTCCTCGCTGACATCGAAATCCTTGTACCGATCGGCGGAATCTGGGCCTTCGCGGAACTCCAGGAAACTGCGATAGAAGTGGCCAAGCCCCTGCAGGAACATCAGGGCGGCAAAGGCCACGAGAAGCACCTTGAACAGGAAATAGGCATCAAAGCCGTTCGGTGAAAAACCGATGGTTTCGACATTCCAGCGGATCACCTGCGCCTTGCGTTCCAGTGCTTCGAGCGTATCGGTCGCTGCGACCTTGGGCGTGATCAGGTGACGCCAGAGAAAATACCAGCCGAACAGCCAGACAACGCTGGTAAACGGCAGCACGAACAGCAGCGCCCCGAACATGTCGATAAACCGCTTCTTGCGGAAGCTGACCGCCGAATACACCAGGTCGACCCGGACATGTCCACCCTGCACGAAGGTATAGGCAGCGCACAGTGCGACAATCAGGGCGTTGTAGAGCTTCAGCTCTTCGCTGAACCAACTGAGATCCTTGGTGAAAACCAGTCCGAACGGACCAATCGTAATCTCTGAGACCAGGAAGATCCGCTGCAGCGCGACAATCATGATCTGTTGCAGGACCATGATCAGCGCCGCCCAGGCGGCAATTCTTCCGATACCGTTGGAAATTCCCTCGATGATCCGGACGATCCGCCACAGGAATCCGTGCCGCCACAGGCCGATCAATAGAAGAATGATGGCCAGATCGAGGATGACAAACAGCAGATCAATCGAGGCACCGTAATGGACGATCCGAACGATCCCCTCGGATGTCGAAGGGTCAGGCCACGACGAAGGGCTGAACAGAAGCCCGAAAAAATCAGTAACTCCCTTCAGGACATGGTGTGCCAGCCAGAGAAGTGTGTCCAACATCGCTTGTTGCCGGTGATGCGGGCCGTGTCAGCTCCGTCCCCACATGACCGGCATGATCCCGGCGGG
>JABIUG010000300.1 GCA_018700655.1 Rhodospirillaceae bacterium
ATCAGCCGGGTGTCGATGTCGATCGCAGCCAGGATCGCCAGAAAGTCCTGACGCTCAAAAGCGACACAGCCCGCGGTCGGACCCCAATCCTCGCGCGCCAGATGCAGAAAGATGGCACTGCCGGCCCCGGCAACGGGGGAGCCGTCATTGTGGCCGACCACGACGACGAGATCGTAGAGGTGGTCGTCGCGCCACATTTCTTCGTGACTTGCCGCGAAGGGCAGGGTCACCGGCCGGTTGTAATCGCCATGGCCGGGGTCGTCGCACCAGCCGTCCGTCGGGGCGATCTGTGTGACGGAAAGAATGCAGGCGGGCCGGGATTCGCGGTCGGGCCGATAGAGCAGCCGGCGCAGCGGCCAGGTCCCGACCGGCGTGCCGCCATCGCCCTCGCGTTTGTCTGCGACAATCCCGCCGGAGCCCAGGGCGCAGCGATACGAGGTTTCGCCCAGACGGCACCGGCCATCAGCGCTGACAACGAGATCGTTCATGCAAGTCTGGACCCGCGCCGGTCGATGCCGCGCTCGGTCAATGCCTGATCGAAACGCTCGAGCTGCGCCATGACACGACCGAACACCGAGTCAGCGGGATAGTGTCCCTCGGCGTCTGCTTCGCCCGCGGGCACACCCGTCAGCAGTTCGATCGCCTCGGTCGCGCTGGTTACGCTCCAGATATGGAAACGCCCCTCTTTCATGGCATCGACGACTTCGGTCTTGAGGGTCAGATGACGTTCATTGCTGACGGGTACGATCGCACCCTGCTGGCCGGTCAGGCCAAGTTCCTGGCAGGTGCGGAAGAATCCTTCGATCTTGTGGTTGGCGCCACCGATCGCCTGGACCTCGCCGGTCTGGTTGAGCGAGCCGGTCATGGCGATGTCCTGGCGCACCGGCAGGCCCGAGAGCGAGGAAAGAATGGCGCAGGTTTCGGCGAGGGAAGCGGAATCGCCTTCAACGCCGCCATAGGATTGCTCGAAAGTGATCGAGCAGGAGAACGACAGCGGGAAGGTCCGGGCAAAGAGGCCGTTGAGGTAACCCTCGACGATCAACGCGCCTTTCTGCTGGATCGGCCCGCCCATGGAGACGCGCCGTTCGATGTTCACCAGGCCATAGGTTCCGGCATAGGTCCGGGCGGTAATCCTGCTCGGCATCCCGAAGCTGTGATCGCCCAGGCTGAGATAAACCAGACCGTTGACCTGGCCGGTCTTGGTGCCGTCGGTATCGATCATCACGGTGCCGTCGGTGATGCGCTCCTGGCTGTGTTTTTCCGGACGTCCGTTGCGCCGGCGTCGTTCATCGATGGCACGCGCGATGCAGGCGCCGCTGATCTCGTCATTGCCCGACAGCTTGCCGGCTTCGGCCAGCAGGTCGGCAATTAGCTCGAAACGCGACGAGAGCTTCTGGCGGTGATCGGCCCAGCGTGCGGCATGGCCCATCAGCAGGTCGATCGCATCCTCACGGCAGTGCCGCCCCTGGGCGACCGCCTGCTTCTGGATCAGGCGCGCGAACAACGCGACATCTTCATCGGAATCGGGAACGTGGGAATCGATCTCCGCCTTGACCTTGAAATGGGTGCGGAACTCCGGATCGGCGCCAAGCAGGCGGTGGTACCATTGCGGCGCACCGACCAGCACGACCTTGACGTCGAGCGGGATAGCCTTGGGTTTGGGCGTTCCGGTCAAGGGCACGCCGCCATAGCGGTGCAGTTCCTCGATCCGGATTTCCTTGTCGCGCAGGGCGCCCTTCAAAAAATGCCAGGCGACCGTTTGGGCCGCGATCGCATCGGCGCGCAGAACCAGGATGCCGCCGTTGGCGTGGTGCAGGGCGCCGCCGCGAATCATGGTGAAATCGGTGTGGAGAGAACCCGAAACCGGCAGGTATTCGATCGCCCCAAACAGATTCTCGTAGGTCGGGTTGGGTTCCAGAACGACATTGGGATGGTGCGTGTCACCGTTGTCGACGATCAGATTGACGGCATAACGCCGGTTGAGGTCGCCCGAGCCCTGCACCGGTTGCTCGATCGCCGAGCCGGATGTCGGACCATGGGGCGGGGCACCGTCTGCCTGGCCCTGCTGGTCCTGGCGCTGGAAGAGATGGAGGTTGTCGAGAATGTCGGCACGCAGCTCGACCAGCCAGCGGGTCAGGCCCTGATGGCCGGCATAATTGCCTTCCAGCTCGGCCAGCAGAGTTTCGGTCGTTTCATCGGCGGTCTCGCGGTTGATGTCGCGAATCCGGCGCATCAGATCAAGTTCGGCTCGCCGTGCTGTGGCGCGCATTTCCATCATCGCGGGGTTCAGGGTTTCGACTGAGGCCTCGAGTTTCTCGCGACGGTCGTCGGGCAAGGAAACCAGGTCTTCCTGGCTCATCGGTTTGCCGTCCGTGCCAATGATCACCAGCGACAGGCCCTGGGGCCCCGACCAGATATCGAGGCCATGTTTGCGGGCTTTGCCGCGCAACTCGCCATAGGCCGCATCGAGGCTCGTCTTGGTAGTTTCCTGTGCGTTGCGAATATCCTCGCCATAAGCGTCAGAGGTGAAGGCCTTGCGCAGGGCATCGGTCAATGCGGGCAGGAACTCGGCCATCGAATCGCGGAACGCGCGGCCCTTGCCGCGAGGCAGACGCACGGGGCGCGGTTTGTGCGGACGCCGGAAGTTGTTGAGATAAACCCAGTCGCTGCTTGGTGTCTGGTCTTCGACATAGGCTTCGAGGTAGCCCATCGCGGCGTCCATCCGGCCCGACCGGTCTTCACCCAGAACGAAGATGTTGTAGCCGGGGTCGCTCATGGAGAGCGCGAAGTCGAGCGCATCGCGCGCCAGCGCGTGGCTGGAGAGGTCAAACAGCTGAATTTCGTCCAGGCCCTCGGTCGATGCGTCGAAGCGGCTGGTAAAACCGGGTTTGCCGACATCCTCGTGATTCAGCTTCTTGGTGGACATGGCAACCTCGTTTGCAATTGTGGTGACCCTAGCGTCGGCGACCTTAGAGCATATCCCGCCTGCACCGGATCGCTTGCGATCCGGTGCAGGCGAGTGAAGATATTCTAGCTATTTGATGTAGAGCGGATTCACAAGAATACGTAGACCCACGTTGTGGTTCCACGCAGTCTTGATCCGCTCTAGCGGGCCAGTTGCGCCCAAGTCGCGATCAAGCTACAGCCTTTCACCCGATCTGTGACGGTCACAATAGCTACCCACGTGGTCATGGACTAAATCCTGTCCCAAACACCATGCCGTCAACGAGCATTTCCTGCCCGAAGGGGCGGCTAGAGCAAGATCAAGTCAGGTCGGTCGATCTGAGCCGGTCGGGCATCAACCGGACGAGAGTGGGGCCATGGCTTCGATTTTCCTGGGTTACGAACGCGACGAACTGGACCAGCAGTACGATCTGATCGGGCGCTTCGGCGATCAGTACGATGTCTTCTGCCGCCTGTTCGAATCACTTTCCGATCAGGCGCGCGCGGCTTTTCCCTCGGCCAGCCTCGACATTGATTGCGGTGATGGCCTGATGATCGATTTCTACCCGGCGGCTGAGCCGGCGGCTCCGGTCGTGCTGTTCCTTCATGGCGGCTTGTGGCGCGCACGGGGGCGGCGCGATTTTGCCATGGCGGCGACCGGGTTGGTGCCCCACGGCGCCAGTGTGGCGATTGCCGATGGTTGTTTGCCGCAGGACGTGGGACCGGAGGCGGCGGTCGAGAACGCCCGTTGCGCGATCCTGTGGTTGCGCAGCCATGCCCGGTCACTGGGGATCGACCGGGAACGCCTGTTTCTGCTGGCCCATGGTCTGGGCGCAATTCCCGCGGCAATCGCGCTGACGACCGACTGGTCGCTGTTTGGTGAGGGCGAGGAAGAAATCGTTACGCCGGTGGCTGGCCTGGCTGCGCTTTCCGGTGCGTTTGACCTCGAACCGCTACGGCTCTGTTTTCTCAATGCCGCACTGCAGCTTGATGCCGCCATGAGTGCGACACTTTCGCCGGCGCATTTGATCGTTTCGATGCCCAGACCACTTCCGGCGATCTGCCTGGCGGTAGGCGAGCGGGAAACCGATGAATTCCACCGCAACATGTTGGCCTTCGCGTTGGCAGCCGAGGCTGCCGGATGTCACCTGAAAGCCCGGACTCATGCCGGTCACAGCCATTTTTCGCTGCTGGCGCTGCTCGCGGACCCATCAAGTTCGATCACAAATGAGTTGATAGCACTGGTCCAGGGGCATGAACTTGACCGAGCGGTCCTTATATAGAGCCCATCGCCAATCTAGGGGCTTTGGCACGGATGCCTTATGCTGGCGTTGAACTGCTGTAACGCCCGGGTCGTAGAGAGCATCTAAGTCAGGCGATTGTTTGGACGGGGCATCGCGCCCTTGGACTATTAACTTGCGGGGAATATGTGATGTCGGGTCGGACCATTTTGATCGTTGATGATGATGAGGCGCTGCGCCATTCGCTGGCCGAACAGCTCCATCTTCATGAGGAATTCGATGTCGAGGAATGCGGCGACGGCGCCGAAGCCCTCGAGATCACCAAGGATGACCGGTTTGATCTGGTCTTGCTCGATGTCGGGCTGCCCGACATGGATGGGCGTGAACTCTGCCGCCTGATGCGCCGTGCGGGCCAGAAGATGCCAATTATCATGCTGACCGCGGCCGACGGTGAGGCCGACACCATTCTGGGCCTGGAATCAGGCGCCAACGACTATGTCACCAAGCCGTTCAAGCTCGGAGTTCTGCTTGCCCGCGTCCGCGCGCAGTTGCGCCAGCACGAGCAGAGCGAAGATGCCGTCTTCAACATCGGGCCCTATACCTTCCGTCCGTCGGCCAAACTTCTGATCCATGACGAGACCAGCCAGAAGGTTCGCCTGACCGAAAAGGAAGCTGCGATCCTGAAGTTCCTCTATCGCGCCGGCAACAAGGCGATCGGGCGCGAGGTCCTGCTTGATCAGGTCTGGGGTTACAACGCCGGTGTCGCGACCCATACTCTGGAAACCCATATCTACCGGTTGCGCCAGAAGATCGAGGACGATCCCTCGAACTCGCGCCTGCTGCTCACTGAACCAGGTGGCTACCGGCTCAACCCATAGATCAGGATTTGCTCTAAGAGTTCTGGGGCCGCGGCAGCTTTGCTGCCCATTCCAGGGCCTGGGCCTCTTCCTCGGCATCGCCGTTCTGGCGCGCGATGGTGAGCGAGATCAGAAGGTTGTGCCAGGCGGCCAGATTGAGTCGTTCGTCGTCGAGGCGGATGCCGGAACGTTCTTCGTAGGCCCGCCGGACGGTGGGAAAAAAGGACGGGATCTGCATCAGGTGGCACATCTCGCCTTCGCGCCAGTCGTGGCGTGCTTCGGCCCAGTCGACCAGGCCCGTGAGATGGCCGTTGTCGTCAACCATCAGGTTGGTTGTGTTGATATCACCGTGGCTGGGAACGTTGCCGGGGTCGACGACGAGCTCCTCGATGGCTTCACGGATCGCGTCGATCAGGTTGTCGGGCGCGATATCGGCCGTGGCCTTGGCGATCTCATCGAGTTCTTCAAGGTCGTCGAGACGCTGCGCATCAGGCATCACCAGGCTGTCGCCCGCGCCATGGAGAACGGCAAGGACCTCGCCCAGGTCGACCGCCAGACGGTCGCGTGTGGGCGTATTCATGGCCATGATCCGGTCGTCATCAAGCGGTTTGCCCACGACGCGCGTGAGATGCATCCAGGCAGCAAAACCGGCTTCCACGGCGGGCGATCCTGCACCATAGCTGTCTGAATCCAGGAGTTCGGGCACGGCGATCGCCAGCTCGGCCGTTTCCAGGGCGAGCAGGGCATCGCATTCGGCTTTCCAGAGGTCGAGACCATCGCCGATCCCGCCATCGCGGTGGACCAGCTTGAGCACGGTGTCGTTGCCCAGATCGTAGACGTCGCTCCATAGGCCCTGGCCGATCTTGCGGACGTCCCCGTCATGCCCACAGGCTTTGCATGCAAGATCGAGTTCGGGTTGCGTCATGTTGTCTCCTGTTTGCGTGCGATGGCTGCGGCCATGAAGAAGCCGGAAAGGGCCGATACCGCCGTGACGACCCCGAAGGTCCAGCTCACATTCAGCCAGTTGTTGTCGACGATCAGCCAGCCGGCCACAACCGGTGCGGCCAGGATGCCGAGATTGCGTCCGGTCATGAGCGGTGCAAAGGCCGTGGGACCCGCCCTGTTGCCGCCCACCAGGCGTCCCGGCGCCGCGAACATGCAGGCCGGCGGTGCACCCGAAACGATGCCATAAAGTGTGATCGCTGCAAGGCCGCCCCAGGCGCCCAGATGGGGCGCAATGAACCAGACGCCGGTCTGGATCAGGGTCGTGCCGGTAAAGAGGAGGCCCAGGGGCACACCACGGCGAAGAAGGCCGCCGGTGATCAGGCCGCTGCAAAGGACCGCGACCACGGAAAGTGCATTGGCTGCCGCGGCGTCATCGGCGCCGATCCCGAAGGTGTCGACCATGTATTCGGGCAACCAGGTCATGAAGGCCGAATACTGGCCACCCCACAGGGCAAAGACGCCACCGGTGACCCACAGGATGTTGGTTTCGCGCGCGGTCAGCACAATGCCGCCGGCCTGGCGCGACAGGCCGCCCAGAACCGCGATCACGGTGCTGCGGCGTACCCATATCCAGAAGCCGGCACCGGCCGTCAGCACCAGCGAGGCCCACCAGAGTGCGCGCCAGCCGATCGCATCAAAGGCCAGGAACCCGATCGTGAGCGCCACGATCTGGCCGACCGGCACCCAGATCGCGACGATCCCCGCGACAATCGACAGATCCTTTTCCGCAGCGCTGCGGTTGGCGATCGCCGGTCCGGCCAGGGCGAAGATGGCGTAACCCAGCCCTTCGACGCCGCGTGCGACAAGGTTGAGCCAGGCAATCTGGGGCAGGGCCAGGGTGACAAGGTTGCCGAGCACAAAGCAGGCCAGGGCGCCGGTCATCACCAGCATCGGGCGTTTGCCGGCAGCACTTCCGGCAAACACCGAAAAGGCGAGCCCGGTCAGGGCATAGACCGAGACCAGGCCACCGGCCGTGACCTTGTCGTAACCATAGGCGTCGATCAGCAATGGCAGCGCCGGTGGCAGCTTGAGCATCTGGAACGCGGCCAGACTCGAGACCATCAGGCCGAGCAGGATGCCGCCCCAGTCGCTCGAACCCTGCGGTTCGTCCGGCTGACTTACCGATGCCACCAAACCGGCCTTAAGGAATCACAACGTGCTTGGGTGTGAACATGACCGGATCTAGCCGCCGGTGATGTCGCCGAGGGTGACCAATGCGGTAAAGGGAATGCCCTCGGCGGCATAGAGATCGGCGCTACCCTGTTCCCGGTCGACCACGGTGATGACCTGTGCGACTTCGCCGCCCCCGGCTCGCACGGCTTCGACCGCGGTCATGGTCGAGCACCCGCTGGTCATGGTGTCCTCAAGCAGGGCGACACGGTCGCCCGCCTGCATCTGGCCTTCGATCTGGCGCTGGGTACCGCGGGTCTTGGCCTTGTCGCGGACATAAAAGCCACGCAGGGGGTTGTCGCCCGCGGCGCTTGCCATGACGACAGCGGTGACCACCGGAATGGCGGCTGTCGCCATGCCGCCGACCGAAACAACGCCGGTACCGGCAAGATGTTCCTGCAGCATGGCACCAATCAGGCTGGCGCCCTCGGGATGCATGGAAACACGGCGCAGGTCGACATAGACGGTAGCGCGGGAGCCCGCCGCCAGTTCGAAATCGCCGCCCTCAAGCAGCGCGTGTTCACGGATCAGGGCAAGCAGCCTCTGTTTGGCCGAACTGTCGTTCATCGCGGTGTTCCGATCTTTTCAACAATGCCGTGCGCGGGATGGCCCCGCTTCCTGCGACGGTATACCCTTTAGGGACAGTAGGGGGCGAGTGTGTTTCTTACTGTTTTGTCGGCAAACCGGGACGAGGGTTGGTTACGTGGCGGCTGACGAGGAGTTTTGCGTCCGATTCTGGGGCGTGAGAGGCAGTATTCCGTGCCCGGGCCCGGCGACCGTGCGCTACGGCGGCAATACGTCGTGCCTGGAGGTGCGCTGTGGTCCCCATCGCATCATCCTTGATGCCGGTACGGGCCTGCGCGAGCTTTCCATGGCGTTGGATGACGGCCCGCTCGATGCCGATCTGTTCATGACCCATACCCATCTCGATCATGTCTGCGGCTGGCCCTATCTCACTGCCCTGACGGATCCCGGCACCCGGCTTGCGGCCTGGTCGGGCCATCTCAAGGCGCCCCACACACTCGAAAGCGTGCTCGAACGGTTCCTGAAAGATCCTGTTACGCCGGTGAACGAGGCCAGCCTGAAGGCCCGGATCGACTGGAAGGAATTCGCGCTGGGCGACACGTTGACGCCGCGTGATGGCGTCGTGGTCAAGACAGGGCCGCTCAACCATCCCAACGGCGCCAGTGGTTACCGCGTGGAATATGCCGGCAAGTCGATCTGTTACATCACCGATACCGAACATGTCACCGGCGCGCCCGACGCCAACGTGCTGGGCCTGATTGCCGGGGCAGACATCGTGATCTATGACGCGACCTACACCGATGAAGAGTTCCCGAAGTTCATCACCTGGGGCCACTCGACCTGGGAAGAGGGTGTCAGGCTTTGCGATGCCGCGGGGGTCAAGACCTTCGTTGCCTTTCACCACGATCCCAGCCACGACGATGACAGGATGGATGCGATCGCCGCGGACCTGGAAATCGCGCGTCCCGGTTCGGTTGTCGCGCGCGAAGGCATGGTGCTTCACCCGTGACAGCCCTGCGCACGCGCCTGCGTTGCCTTGGTCTTGGTCTGGCGACTGTGACGGGGCTGAAGCGGCAGGGGTTCTACATTCCCTATCGTTATGCCGAAAGCCTGCCCGGTCCCGGCGAGCGGCAACCCTATGACGCGATCGAGCGCCTGTTTGGCGATCATGCCGCGGTGTTCAACGCGACGCTGGGAAGGATCGAGGACTTTGCTGATAGCCTGCTCGCGATCGGAGCCGATGATCCAGCTCCTGGTCCGCGCTGGAACCAGGACTGGTTTCCGCGCATGGATGCGGCTGCCGCCTATGCCATGGTGCGCGCGGCCGAACCGGCGCGGATCATCGAGGTCGGCTCGGGCCACAGCACGCGCTTCATGGCGCGCGCGATCAGCGACGGCTCGCTGTTCACCCGTCTGACCGCGATCGATCCGGCGCCGCGCGCAACGATCGATGCACTCGACATCGCCGTGATCAAACAGCCCGTGCATCTGGCTGATCCCGCTGTTTTTGCGACCCTTGGCGCAGGCGATATCCTGTTTATCGATTCCAGCCATATCGCGATGCCCGGAAGCGATGTCGACCAGCTTTTCAACCGTGTGTTGCCGTCGCTGGCCCCGGGGGTTCTGGTCCATATCCACGATATCTTCCTGCCCGATGATTATCCCGCCAGCTGGGACTGGCGCGGTTACAACGAACAGCTTGCCGTTGTTCCGATGCTGACCAGCGGGGCCTGGCAGCCCCTGTTTGCCAGCCGTTATCTCGCGACCCGTCACGCAGATCGTGTTGCTGCCGGTGTTCTGGGCCAGTTGCCGATTCCCGATGGTGCGTTCGAGACCAGCCTGTGGCTCAGCCGACGATGACAGGCTCACGCGGGTCGCACGCGGTTATGACGTCGCGTGCGCCCGGATAGCCTTATAGTAATGTTGTGGTGGCGGACTGAAACGATGTTGAAACGGATACGCACGATGGTCTTCGGGCCGCCCGTGGCGGGCGACCTGCCTGATCGTGTGCGTGCACAGATTGCCGCTGATCAGGCTGAAAGCGAGGTCCTGATCGGCTGGGTGCAGATGGCCGGCATCCTGTTTTTTGCCGTGCTCTACACCATCTCGGGCAAGACCTTCCCAGATGACGCCATGTTGGAACCGGTGCCCTGGGCACTGGGCGCCTATTTCGGGTTCACCGTGATACGTCTCAGCCTTGCCTATGCCAAGCGGCTACCTGCCTGGATGATCGTGATCTCGATCGTGGTCGATATCGCCGTGTTGTTGATCACAATCTGGAGCTTCCACATCCAGTACATGCAGCCACCGGGTTTTTCGCTCAAAGGCCCGACCATGCTTTATCTTTTCGGCCTGATCGCGCTGCGCACCCTGCGTTTTGACCCCCGTTACGTCGCGATGGCCGGCATTGTCGCGGTGCTGGGCTGGGTCGCGATGCTGGTCTATGCGCTGGCCGTGGCCGAAGCGCCCAGCCTGGTGACCAAGGATTATGTCCATTACCTGCGTTCGACCGATATCCTGATCGGTGGCGAGATGGACAAGATCCTCTCGCTCGCCATGGTGACCTTCGTGCTCGTGATCGCCCTCACCCGGGCGCGCAAACAGCTCGTCCGTTCGGTTGCCGAGGCCCAGGCGGCCCAGGACCTCTCGCGGTTTTTCTCGCCCGAGATCGCCGAGAAGATCACCCATGCGGTCGATGCCGTGAAACCGGGTGAAGGGGTGTTGCGCGAGACCGCCATCGTGTTCATTGACCTCAGGGGCTTCACCGCACTCTCGGCCCGGATCGGCCCGAACCAGACCGTCGACATGTTGTCGCGCTACCAGTCCGTCGTGATTCCCTCCGCCCAGGCCCATGGCGGCACGATCGACAAGTTCATGGGGGATGGTGTGATGGTGACGTTTGGCGCCTTGACCGCAACCGACAGCTATGCCGCCGATGCCCTGGCTGCGGCGCTCGAGATCGACGCCAAGATGATGGCCTGGAACGACCGGCGCAGCGCGCGCGGTCAGCGGCTGCTGGCATGGGGCATGGGCCTTGCCACCGGCACGGTTGTGTTCGGGGCTGTGGGCGATGCCACAAGGCTCGAATACACCGTGATCGGCGAAGCGGTGAATCCCGCGGCCAAGCTCGAAAAACACTGCAAGATGCGCGGCGCGCGCCTTTCGGTGACCAACGATGCGCTGGTTCTGGCCCAGCGCCAGGGTGCCGGTGACAATCCGCTCCAGATCGAACGGCTGGTCAGCGTCGAGGGTGTCGCGGTCGAACTCGACGTGGCGGTTCTGCCGGTCCAACCCTTGCTTGCCCCGTGGCTCCAGGTTGTCCTTAACGGTCGTGGTTGCCATCATGGCGGCCTGTTCGTGACGGAGACGGCCCATGGACATGGTGTTTGGATTGCTGGTCGGACTGGGCCTGTGCTCAGGCGGTGTTCTGCTGGTCTGGAAGATGCGCGCCATCGGTGCCCTGCTCGGTATCGGGCTGTTGCTTTGCGCCACCGGTCTCTGCGCCGTGATCGCCGCATTCATGGGCGCCGATGTCGCGATGATCGGCGGCGGTGTGGCCAGCGTCGCGGTCCTGCTGGGTGCCTTCTGGGTCATGAGCCATATGGGGCACTGAACGATGGATATCTGGGCCATCCTCGCGGGACTGGGACTTCTGATCGTGTTCGGCTGGAGTATTTGGCTGCGCTGTCGCGGCGGGTCGTCAAGGGAGTTGCTGACTGAACTCCTCGGCGAGTTCCTGCTTCCTGTTCTGGCAGCCGTCCTTTTTCTCGGGGGCGCTCTTGTTCTGATCCTTGTGTTCGGTGGCGGCGAAGCGATGGGTCTGCTTGCCATCCCGGTCATCGTGATCGTCATGGACATTGCGCTCTGGCGATTCCGACACTGACCCTCTTCCTGTCGCTCGAATCGATGCAGACTTAACGCGATCTGCTCTAGTCTCTCCTGACAACAGGGGAGTAGATCATGCGACTGAAAGACAAGGTGGCGCTGGTCACCGGAGGAAACTCCGGGATCGGCCGTGGCATCGTCGAACGGTTTGTCGCCGAGGGTGCCAGGGTGGCGATCGTCGCGCGCGACAAGGCCAAGGGCGCAAGGGCGCTTGATGAGGTCCGTGCCCAGGGTGCGGATGCAGAATTCTACTCCTGCGAGCTGGCCGAGGAAGCCGAGGTCGAAGCCATGGTTGCTGCCGTGGTCGAACGCTTCGGCGGGATCGATGTGCTGGTCAACAATGCCGGGGTGGGCGGCCGCCGCGCCGGGGTTGGCGACGACGACACACCGGGCGAGCGCTGGACCAAGCTGCGCCGGCCCAATCTCGATGCGCCCTGGCTGGTCAGTTCCCATTGCCTGCCCCATCTGGCGAAAACACGCGGCAGCGTCGTCTGCATTTCCTCGACCGCGACCTGGCACGGTAACTGGGGCAGTTACGGCATCGCCAAGGCTGGCGTCGAGGGGCTGGTGCGAAGTTTTGCCGCCGAAGGTGCTGCCCACGGCATCCGCTGCAACGGGGTCTCGCCGGGCTGGATTGCGACCGAACGCGATGCCGTGGCGCCGCCTTCGGGAGGCGGTGGCTGGGCCCTGCCGCCCTCGGTCTTCAACCGCATGGGTACACCGGCCGAGATCGCTGCTGCCGTGTTGTTCCTGGCGAGCGATGAAGCCAGCTTCGTCACCGGCCAGACCCTGATCGTCGATGGCGGGCTGATGATGATCGATTACCCGTCGCTGGAGATGCTGCGCGATGCCGGGCCGGGAATGATGTCAGGCAGTGGCGACGGAGCGCCGGTCGGCGATGGTTGATTTCCTGGGGGGATGCCTGATTTCGGCGTGTTACATCGCGCTCGCCTTCGGGTTTTTCCTGGCCAGCGACAACTTTGATGAAACCCGCCCTGAGGGTCGTGTCCCGGTGGTCGGGGCGATCGTGCGCTTCATGGGCCTGCCGCGCCGCGTGAACCTCTATGCCTGTATCCTCCTGATGCTGCTTGCCTTCATGACCTTCGCCGCCGCTTTCGCCGGCCTGCCGTTCATCTATCTGCTGAGCGGTTCGTTCGGCTTTATCGTCCTGCTGGTGGTGATCGTGGTGCTCTGCATGATCTTGTGAAGTCGCGGCGTTTGCCAAGCGCCCTGCTATGACGCATAGAATCAGCCATGGAAGGCGACGCACTTATCATCTTCATGGGATCGCTGGTGGTGATCGCCGCCAGCATCTGGATGGTGTTTTTCAAGGCACGCGTCCCGATCCCCGAAGGCCTGCCGCGTGGAATCACACGTTTTACACTGGAAATCCTCAACGACTGGCTGCGTCTCTTTGGCGGTTTGACCGGTTGTGTGGGCCTGCCGATGGCGTCAATACTGGCATTGGCCGTACTTCAGGGCGGTATGACGCCCTGGCACTTTGTCGGAGCAATTCTGCTGTTCGTGCTGATGATCGTCTGGCGGATGCGTTAAGCGCACCTCATTCCCATGTCACCCCGCAATCTGATCGGGTGATCTATACCCAAAGAGATTGATGACCTGCGGACGACCCGGGAGAAAGCGTGGTTGCTTACTTGTAAGGGTCAGCCGCATCGCGCATGCCGTCGCCCAGGAAGTTGAAGGCCAGCACGACGATGATGACCGGGGCGACCGGCAGCATCAGCCAGGGATAAAGCGCCACGACATTGATGTTCTGGGCTTCGTTGAGCAGCACGCCCCAGCTGGTGATTGGCGGACGCAGGCCCAGGCCAAGGAACGACAGTGCGGTCTCACCCAGGATCATGCTGGGGATCGACAGCGTTGCCGAAGCGATCAGATGGCTGGTGAAGCTGGGCAGCAGGTGGCGGAAGATCACGCGTTTGGGTTTGGCGCCCATCAGCACGGCGGCGGTCGCGAAATCTTCCTCGCGCAGGGCCAGAAGTTTGGAGCGCACGGCGCGCGCCAGCCCGGTCCAGTCGAACAGGCCCAGAATGATGGTGATGCCGAAATAGACCAGGATTGGACTCCAGGTCACCGGCAGGCTGGCCGACAGGGCCATCCACAGCGGCAGTTCGGGGAAGCTGCGGATGATCTCGATCAGGCGCTGTACGGCGCTGTCGATCCAGCCGCC
>JABIUG010000301.1 GCA_018700655.1 Rhodospirillaceae bacterium
CGCGCCCTGCAGGTCTGACCTACGCTACGCTCCGGTCAGCCCAGCAGGGCGACCACAACCGCCGGACCCTAACTTAGAAGGTGGACCACCTCATCGGGGCAGGCCACTGGCGTGCCCCCCTTCTGCTGAGACCTTGGTAGGTGATCTGTTCTGGTTTACAGGAAAAGAGCGGGGGGCTTTCGTAGGGTGAAATTGGTCAGGCCAATCTCGTTAAACTAACGCCGATAGCAGACTAAAAGTTACCAAATTAGTTACCATTGGGACAAAATTCAGATCTTTGGGATTTAAAGCCCAAAGAATTCCTTGGACAACCAATTGTTTTTATTGAGAAAATATGGTGAGCCCGCAGGGGTTCGAACCCTGGACCTACTGATTAAAAGTCAGTTGCTCTACCAGCTGAGCTACAGGCTCTCACCAACCTAACGGCGCGCGGAACATATGGACGGCACGGCGGGCGGTCAACCGTCGCCGTGAGCAAATACGTGTCGTATGGTCTGGTCTGGAAGGGAAATCCCACCTTGGTCGAAATTCTTACGCCTGAACCGCTCAATTCCGGCTCGGAAACACGTGCCTCGAACTTCGAGGCCGGCCTTGTTCTGATCGGTGCGGGCGCGTTCTTTGCGACGACGGCGGCCCTGGTCAAAACGACCGCACAACATGATGTCAGTGTCTTCCAGCTCCTGTTGCTTCGCGCGTTGATCGGCCTGGCGATCCTGACGCCCCTGCTCTGGCACGCCCGCGTCATTCCCTGGAAGAGTACGCACCTGAAACTCCACCTGACCCGCTCGGTCACCGGTGGCACGGCTGTTACCATCGGTTTCTATTCCTTCACCGTCCTACCGCTGGCAACCGCGACGTCGATGCATTTCACCATGCCGCTGTTTGTCACCATCCTGGCAGCGATCATCCTGAAGGAAGCGGTCGGCTGGCGGCGCTGGAGTGCGACGGTGATCGGGTTTCTCGGGGTACTGGTGATGATCCAGCCCGGCACGGCAGCGTTCGATCCCGTCGCGCTGATCGTGTTGTTTCAAGCAGCCTGCATCGCGTTTTCGGTCACGGCCGTGAAACGGTTCCCGGTGCGCGAAAGCCAGCTTTCGATGATGTTCTTCACCTTCGTCTCCTCGGGCATGATCGCTTTCATTCCGGCAATGAACGCCTGGATCTGGCCTGACTGGACGCAAACCGGTCTGATCCTGGCGGTGTCGTTTTTCGGGTTCTTTGCCCAATCGATGGTGCTGCGTGCCTATCGCAAGGGCGAGGCAAGTTACCTGGCGCCGCTGACCTATGTCCGCCTGCTCTTTGCCGGCGCGCTCGGCATGATCTTCTTTGCCGAATATCCCTCGGTCGCGACCTGGGTCGGGGCCGGCGTGATCATCGCCTGCGGGATCTATACCGCACGCAGAGCCGAGGTACGGCGCAACGGCTGATCCTTGCTTTGCCGGCGGGTTGAAACCATGCTTGTGCGATGACCAAACGACCCGACGATAAACCGCAGCCGCGGAGCGACCTCGAAGGCCTGTGTGCCGACCTCGACCGGTTTGGTTACTGCATTGCCCTCGACCTCCTGGATGACGACGCGCTGGTCCGTGTGCGGCGGGTCGTTCAAGAGGAAGCAGCAGGCGCCGATCCGGACCCGGAACCCACCGCCGAAACGGAAGATTGGGCAATACGCGGCGGCGACCAATGGGTTCTGCTGATGGCCGGGGAATGCGGGCTCGATGACATGGTGGCGCATGAAACCGCGCTTGGTCTGGCCCGTCACCTGTTGGGCGAGAACCTGCATCTCTCGGGTTTCTCGGCCCATGCCGTCCACCCCGACAACCAGGTCATGGACCTTCATAGCGATCAATGGTGGCTACCGCGCCCGGTGATGCCCGGTGAAACACCTTTCAAGCCCGGCGACATCACGCGCACGGTCGCATGTTTCGGGCGCCCGGAACCGGCCTCGCACCCGATTAATCCTGCCGTGGTGCTGAACTTCATGTGGGCGATCACCGATTTCACCTCGGCCAACGGCTGCACGCGGCTGGTGCCCGGCAGCCATCTCTGCGGTGTCGAGCCTGATCCGACGCAGGACTGGGATACGGTCGATGCCGAGGTGCCGGCAGGCGGCGCCGTCATCTGGGACGCCCGGACCTGGCATGCTTCAGGTAAAAACACGGTCAATCGACCCCGCATCGGGATCACGGCAACCTATTGCGGGCCGCAATTCCGCCAGTTGCAGAATTTCACGGCCGGCCTCACTCCTGCTGCACATGCCGCGCTCAGCGACGAGATGAAAACGCTGTTGGGTTACAAACTCTTCACCAGTTACGGCGCAACCGATACCTACGACACCGAGTTCGCCAAGCCCGGCCACCTGCGCGGATAATCCAACGTGCCTCCAAACTTCGTGAAGTGACCGTGATGACGGAAACGCGCTGTGATGGAGTGCGGTTTCGGGATTGTTTGCTGACCATAGTCTTTCACAAAGTTCTGCGCTGGACCTTGCCGGTCGGTTGCGTCGCAACAGCCTTTGTCCTCGCGGTCATCCTGCGGGGACTCGATGTCATTGTTGACGATGACAGTTTCACTTATGTCGTGATGGGCGGCATCGCCGTCGCTCTGCTGGGGCTCCTTGCGATCCAGTGGCTGCGACCGACCTGCCCTGATTGCGGTAGTCCGGTTGGGTCTCGATCGCTCCGAATCGCCAGGGCAACACACTACCAATGCACCGCCTGCCGATTTACCGCTCGCTAGAGTCCGATCAGCCGAAGACAGTCTGGAGCAGCTCTGTCGAGCGTTTCAGCGGATCGTTGCGGATTGCAGCTTCTTCACGGGCGACAAAGGTGAAGAGACCGTCGAGTGTGCCATCGAGGGCATAGTTGGTGAGATCGGCCTTGGCGTCAGGCATGAACGGGATCGAGCCGTATTCACCCATCATGCTGTCATAGGCCTGCACCGCATCGACGTCCGACAGGGATTCGTCAACCACTGGACGCATGGCGTTTTTGAGATCCTCACTCGTTTCCCGACGGAAGTACTGCGTTGCGGCGTCATCGGGGCCGTTGAGAATGCCTTCGGGCTCATCCATCGACATGCCATCAACCGCCCCCCAGAAAATCGGGGTGGCCTGTGTCGCGGATTCTTCGGCGGCGCGGTTGCCTAAATCGTCAACACCGCCGAGGTCATCGACGGAATCGCCCAGCCCGTCGAGCAGGCTCTGTGCATGGGCGCCGCGCAGAGCCAAATAGAATGTCATGGCTGCGGCGACGGAAGTCAGGGTGCGGCGTGTCATCATTGTCTAAATCCTACATTAGTCGGCCGGGTCAGCACTTCTGCGCCCTGCCGGGTCGCAACCGGCGTATGTTCATACTGCACGGTCTGCACCCCTGAATTGGTGAACAGCGTCCATCCGTCGTCACTTTCCCGTGCCCATTCCGCACCGGTCGAAAGGAACGGCTCGATCGTGAAGACCATGCCGTCGGCGATA
>JABIUG010000302.1 GCA_018700655.1 Rhodospirillaceae bacterium
GAAGTCATTGTGGTTGTGCGTCTTGTGCAGCGGCATGGTGTTCTCCCTGAACCCTGAACCCTGAACCCTGAACCCTGAACCCTGAACCCTGAACCCTGAACCCTGAACCCTGAACCCTGAACCCTGATCCCTGAATGGCAGCTTACGGGGGTGACGGGTTGGGGGCCATGTTTGTTGTTCCCTCAAACGCCGGGCGCGTGCTCCGCACGCTTGGCTCACGCCGCTAGCGCGGCGGGCTTGCGGTCGCTCGCCGTCAGCCCTGACGGACCTCACGCCATATCCACCGCCACCGATGCACCCCAGCGAAGGCTGGGCCCATACGCACAAAACAGGAAGAAATGCGCAGAACGCACGTTTCTTCTGGGCTTCTGGAATAAGCATCCCAGCCTTCGCTGGGTTGCAGTATCGGGAATCACCCGGCCTAGGCAGCGCGACCGTAGAAGCCCAAGCGTTCGCTTTCGCTGAAGAGAACACCGGGGCGTTCATAATAGGAGAACACGGCAATCATGCGCCGGCGGTCGCCCCGGACCGGCGTGACCTGATGGGCGGTGTTCTTGCCTTTGAACACATTGAGCGTGCCCGGCGCCAGGCGTAGCGTCTTCATTTCGGGATCATCGCCGGCATAAAGGCGGGCAACACCGTCGAGATTAGGGTCATCGTCGCTGCGCAGATCGGTGCGATACTGAAAATCACCGCCTGATTCGGGCGCCTGGATCAGCAGGGTCGTGGTGAATTCCGAGCGATCGAAATGCCAGCCCAACCCCTCGCCGTCGCGGTAACCCATGACATTGGCGCGGGCGAGCGGATCGTCCATCAGATAAAGCCGGGGTTTGCCCATGACCTGCGCCAGAAAACTGGCGAGCGGTGCAAATTCATAGACGGCATGAATGACGGTGTCGGTCATCTGGTCATCACACAGGGTATGGCTCGAGGTCACTGCTTCGGCCAAGGCCGGATGATCAGACGGCACGCCGGGGACCTCCGGCAGAAAATAGATGTTGTGGGAACGCGATTGGTGGAACGACACCGCGCCAACCAGCGGCGAGAGTTCCTGCCCGGCAAGCTCGATCGCCTCGGGCCGCACGAACCCTTCCAAATTGAACATGCCATTGCGCGCAAGGTCATCGCGACAGGCCTTTATCAACGAAAGACAGGCATCGCTTTCGGGCCGGTCGAGCGGGTAACGGTCGAGATCAAGGACGTCGCCAACATCAATCATGGGCATGTTCCTTCAGCGAAGTTGTTGCTGCCTCGATCGCAGCCAGCACAGCATCATCGTCGCCAACCTGACTGGCGAGCAACAGGATCAACCTGGCGCGAAACCGTTCGGCATCTTCCGCACTGAGGTCCTGCTGGGCGTCGATCAGGGCCTGGTAGACATCGTCGGGACGTTTAAGCTGCGGATCGGTCGTGAACATCAGTGGTTTCCCATCGCACGTTGCACGCCGGCCTCGATCTCGGCCGGCACCGGGTCGATCCAGCAGGCTGCTATGTGCTGATCGGGGCGCAGCAGATAAGTCAGCCCCGGCATACCCCCGTAGCGGCTGGCCAGCAGGCCTTCGGGATCATCGAGATTGGCGCCGACACAAAGCTGGGGCAGATCGACACCGGCTAGCGGTGCGCCGAAACGCAAGAGGCAGAACGTGCTGCCCAGATGGTCGAGCAACCAGCCATCGGCGCCATCAACTGTGACCGGTGCGCCGACCGCCGGACTGCCCGGTTTGTGGCCGTCAGCTGCGGTTGAATCAGGCGTGTTGAGCGGGGAGTCCGGGAGGTGGCACGGCACCGACAGCCGCCCGCTGTTGACGAAGGCGCGGGCGAAGGCATGCTCTTCGGCGAGGTCCAGCACTGCTTCACGGAAGAGCGCCATGGTGGCGTTTTTCGGGGCCATGAAATCGGTCGCCCGGGTCGAGTTCAGGATGTTCTCATCGGCTGCGGGAACCCGCTCGGCATCATAGCTTTCAAGCAGGGTATCACCCGCCTCGCCCGCCATCACGGCGGCGAGTTTCCAGGCGAGATTGTCGATGTCCTGAATACCGCCATTGCCGCCGCGCGCACCGAAGGGCGAGACGGTATGGGCGCTATCACCGACAAAAAAGACGCGATCATGACGGAACCGTTCGAGCCGACGGCACTGGAAAGTATAGAGGCTGCCCCAGTCGATCGTGAACTTCGCATCCACGCCCAGCATGGCGTGGAGACGGGGCAGGATATTCTCCTCCTTCATTTCTTCTTCGCGGTCGGCCTGGGGGCCCAGTTGCAGGTCGATGCGCCAGACATCGTCGGGCTGTTTGTGGAGCAGCGCCGAACCACCCTTGTGGAAACTGGGATCGAACCAGAAGCGGCGTTCGGTTGGGAAGTCTGACTGCATCACGACATCGGTGATGAGGAAATGATCGTGGAAGGTCTCGCCGACAAAGGGCAGATCAAGCGCATGGCGCACGGCGCTTTTCACCCCGTCGGCGGCGATCAGCCAGTCGCAGGTCAACTGATAGGCGCCATCGGGTGTCTCGACCGTCAGGGCGACATGGTCATCCCCGGGCGTAACCTGCGTCACTTTGTTCAGCCAGCGTGCTTCACCGATGCCCAGTTCCGCAAAGCGCTCGACCAGGTAGGTCTCGACGTAATACTGCTGGAGATTGATGAAGGCGGGGCGTTTGTGTCCTTGCTCGGGCAGCAGGTCGAAGCCGTAGAGCAGTTTGTCGCCGCGCAGGACCTTGCCGGTGTTCCAGGTGATGCCCTTTTCGACGCAACGGTCGCCAATGCCGAGCCGGTCGAAAATTTCCAACGTGCGCTTGGCGACACAGATCGAGCGCGAACCGACACTGACCTGGTTGTTGTCATCGAGCACGATGACCGGCACGCCCTTGATCGCCATGTCGACGGCAAACGCGAGGCCAACCATGCCACCACCCGCAACAACGACAGGGTGGTGCACAGGCTCCGACGCATCCTGGTCGGGCGAGCGGATGTAGGGATAGGCCGTGTAGTCGAAGCTCTTGGCCACTGGTGTCAGTCCTGCAGTGTCTTCCACATCTCGATGTCGCGCTCTGCGGTCCAGATACGTGGATCGCGCTGGCCACCGGCCTCATCAAAGGCGCGGCTGACATCAAACGGCATGCAGTGCTCGTAAATCACCCAGTCGCCATATTTCGGCGTCATCGCGGCATGGGTATCGCTGAACACCTGCTTGAGATCGTGGCCCTGCTCGACACCGGCCTTTGCCGAAGCCAGGAGATCGCTGATGAAGGCCCGTGTGCCCCCGATGCCGTCACGGACCTGCTCGGGCGTGACCAATGCATCGCCTCTGCCCGGCACGAGCGCGGCAGGCTCCAGCGCTTCGACAGCATCCAGCGTCGCCGGCCAGTCGGTGAGATAAGCGTCGCCGGTGTAGGGCGTGGCGCCGTATTCCACGAGGTCGCCGCTGAACAGCACCTTGTCCTTGGGCAGCCAGACGACGCTGTCGCCCTTGGTGTGGCCACGGCCCAGATGTTCGATGCGGACCTCGAGGTCGCCCATCCACAGGGTCATGCCAGTATCAAACACCATGGTCGGCCAGGTCAGGCCGGGCACGGTCTCGACGCCCTGGAAAAGACGCGGAAAACGCTGGATTTCGGAATCCATGTCCTGCTGGCCGCGTTCGACGATCAGGTCCCAGGTATTCCGGCTGGCGATGATGTGCTCTGCGCCATAAGCCGCGGCACCCAGCACCCGCACAGCATGATAATGGGTCAGCATGACGTATTTGATCGGCTTGTCGGTGACTTCGCACACGCGGCGAATGACGTCCTGGGCCATGGCCGGTGTCGCCTGGGTGTCGATCACCATGACACCATCATCGCTGATCACGATGCCGCTGTTGGGGTCACCTTCGGCGGTATAGGCGTAAGCGTTGTCGCTGAGCTTGGTGAAGCTGACCTGTTTTTCTTCCAGATCGCCCTGGCTGGCAAAGCCCGTCTCTGACATCTCGTTAGCTCCCAAATCGCGTCATTGTTTGTGGTGTGACGCCGCACCC
>JABIUG010000303.1 GCA_018700655.1 Rhodospirillaceae bacterium
CAGGTCGAATACCGGGTCGAGAAGGCCGGGATCATTCATGCTGGTGTCGGCAAGGCCAGCTTCAGCGAAGAACAGATCGCCGATAACGTGCGTACCCTGGTTGACGCGGTGGTCAAGGCCAAGCCGCAATCGGTCAAGGGTGCCTTTATGAAGCGCGCGACGCTGAGCTCGACTATGGGCGCGGGCGTGCGTGTTGACCCACAGAGCTTCGCAGTCGCCTAGGCGGCTGTGCAAGGGGCGGCTTTGGCCGTCCTGCAATGCGCTTATGCGTATTGCACCCCCCTGTCCGAGATTGCCGGTGTCCTTCGGGACCTAAAGGAAACGCCGCCGGCATGAGACGGGAGAAGCGCCAGACCCTGACGCCATATGGCGGCTAGGGAACGGTCGGACTTCCGGGGCAGGACTTAAACGTTCGGATCATGTTGATCCGGGCAGGTGCTGAACCGGTTCGATGTGGGCACTGGCCTCATCGTGCCGATCTGACGGAGGTTATCCGTGGAACGGTCCAGGAAGGAAAAGATCGTCAACGATCTCCATGACGCGCTTGAGAGCGCGAACATGGTGGTTGTGACGCACAACAACGGCCTTACGGTTGCAGAGGCTACAGAACTGCGTCGCTCGATGCGCGACGCAGGGGCAAGCTTCAAGGTGACCAAGAACCGGCTGGCGCTTCGCGCGCTCGACGGGACGCCTTATGAGGCCCTGCGTGAACTCTTCAGTGGCCCGACTGCGGTCACCACCTCGGAGGATCCAGTTGCCGCCGCCAAGGCTGCGATCGACTACGCCAAGAAGAATGAAAAGCTTGTCGTGATCGGTGGCGCCATGGGCGCAACGGTACTGGATGCCGCGGGTGTCAAACAGTTGGCTTCGCTGCCGTCGCTCGACGCGCTGCGCAGCACGCTGATCGGCCTGATACAGGCTCCGGCAACCAAGGTTGCTGGCGTGCTGCAGGCTCCCGCTGGTCAGTTGGCTCGTGTGTTCTCCGCTTACGGAGACACGGGAACCGACGGCTGACCCGGTTCAGACAACAATATCCAAACCCAATCAAAGTGACCCTGGAGTAAAGACAAATGGCCGATCTGGAAAAGTTGGTTGACGAACTCTCCTCGCTGACGGTTATCGAAGCTGCCGAGCTTTCGAAGCTGCTTGAGGAGAAGTGGGGCGTGAGCGCCGCCGCACCGGTTGCAGTTGCTGCTGTCGCTGGCGCTGGTGGTGGCGAAGCCGCTGCTGAAGAGCAGACCGAATTCGATGTTGTTCTCGCCAGCTTCGGCGAAAACAAGATTGCGGTCATCAAGGAGGTGCGTGCGATCACCGGTCTTGGCTTGAAAGAAGCCAAGGCTTTGGTCGAGGAAGCACCCAAGGCCGTCAAGGAAGCCGTTAACAAAGACGAAGCCGAAGAACTCAAGACGAAGCTTGAGGGTGCCGGCGCGACCGTGGAGGTCAAATAACTTGCGGTCAGTCTGCCGCGCTCCCCAGCGGAGCACGGTAGTTTTGGACGCATGAAGCCATCGGCGCGGCCGCTGGTGTCGGAAAAACCGACACCAGCGGTGGCGCCATTGGTGTCTGTTGGAAGTCGCGCGGAAACGTGCGCACCGTGACGGCCCGGTTGGTCGCTTTCCCGTGAATCTTCGCGGGTGATGACGTGAATGCAAAGGTGGTGGCATGGCCCAAGACATGAACTCTCGTTTCCAGAGGCGCCGCGATTTCGGTCGCATCCCGCCGGTGATCGCAATGCCAAACCTGATCGACGTGCAGCGCGCGTCCTATGATCAATTTCTTCAGCACGAGATCATGGCAGCGCAGCGCAGCGAAGAAGGCCTCCAGGGCGTCTTCAAGTCGGTCTTCCCGATCCGTGATTTCTCGGATCGCGCCGAACTCCATTTTGTGCGCTACCAGTTTGAAGCACCGAAATACGACACCGATGAGTGCCAGCAGCGGGGTATGACCTATGCCGCGCCGCTCAAGGTGACGTTGCAACTCTGGATCTTCGACGTTGATGAAGAGATCAAGAAGCGCGACGTCCGTGACATCAAGGAGCAGGACGTCTACATGGGCGACATGCCGCTCATGACGGACAAAGGCACCTTTATCGTCAACGGCACCGAACGTGTGATCGTTTCGCAGATGCACCGCTCGCCGGGCGTGTTCTTCGATCACGACAAGGGCAAGACCCATTCTTCGGGCAAGTTCCTGTTTGCCGCCCGTGTGATCCCCTATCGCGGTTCCTGGCTCGACTTCGAGTTCGACGCCAAGGACATCGTCCATGTTCGTATCGACCGTCGCCGCAAGTTGCCGGCAACCACGATCCTGCGCGCCCTGGGCCTGTCGACCGATGAAATCCTGAAGACGTTTTACGACAACGTCTCTTATGTGCAGGTCAAAGGCGGATGGCGCGTGCCGTTCGACCCGACCCGTGCTCTGGGGACCAAACTGGCAGGTGACCTGATCAATGCCAAGGACGGCAAGGTTGCCGCCAAGGCCGGAACCAAGCTGACCCGGCTGCAGCTCAAGAAACTCGAAGAGCTGGGCCTCAAGGAACAACTCGTTCAGGACGATGCCCTGTTCGGCCGTTACCTGGCTGATGACATCATCGATGGCGCGACCGGTCTGGTGATTGCCGAAGCCGGCGACGAAATCGACGAGGAGGCACTGGCCAAGCTTGTCGAGGCAGGGGTCAAGGAGATCGTGACGCTTGATGTCGATCACATCAATGTCGGTCCCTATATCCGCAGCACCCTGGCGGTCGACAAGAGCTCGAACCGCGAAGAGGCATTGTTCGAGATCTACCGTGTGATGCGGCCGGGTGAACCGCCGACAATCGACACGGCCGAGAACCTGTTCAAGGGTCTGTTCTTTGATTCAGAACGTTATGACCTCTCGGCGGTTGGTCGCGTGAAGATGAATGCGCGCCTTGGTCTCGACCACGACGAGTCACTCCATGTCCTCACCCGTGACGACATCCTGGAATGCCTCAAGACGCTGGTCCGGTTGAAGGACGGCAAGGGCGATATCGACGATATCGATCATCTGGGCAACCGGCGTGTTCGCTCGGTTGGTGAACTGCTCGAGAACCAGTACCGCATGGGCCTGCTGCGCATGGAACGCGCCATTCGCGAGCGTATGAGCCTGGTTGAGCTCGACAGCGTGATGCCGCACGACCTGATCAACGCCAAGCCGGCCGCTGCCGCGGTGCGCGAGTTCTTTGGTTCGTCGCAGCTTTCGCAGTTCATGGACCAGACCAATCCGCTCTCGGAAGTGACCCACAAGCGTCGCCTTTCAGCGCTTGGGCCGGGTGGTCTGACGCGCGAACGTGCCGGTTTCGAAGTGCGCGATGTGCATCCGACCCATTATGGCCGTATCTGCCCGATCGAGACGCCGGAAGGCCCGAATATCGGACTGATCAACAGCCTGGCAACGTTTGCACGGGTCAACAAGTACGGCTTCATCGAGAGCCCGTATCGCAGGGTCGAAAATGGCCGCATCACCGACGATGTCAGCTACATGACTGCGATGCAGGAAGCCCATCATACGATCGCCCAGGCTAACGCGGCGCTCGACAAGGATGGTCAATTCACCGAGGAGCTGATCTCGTGCCGCCAGAACGGCGAATTCATGATGGCTCCACGTGACGTGATCGACATGATTGACGTGTCGCCCAAGCAGTTGGTGTCGGTTGCCGCGGCGCTGATCCCGTTCCTTGAGAATGATGACGCCAACCGCGCCCTGATGGGCTCGAACATGCAGCGTCAGGC
>JABIUG010000304.1 GCA_018700655.1 Rhodospirillaceae bacterium
CGATCAAGCTGGCCACCGCCGGGACGGTTTCGGTCCTGACCGATGTCCTGGAGGCCCATCAGGAGGTGATCGACTACCCCCATGTCCTTGCAGGCTACGGCTATGCCATCACCGGAACCAATTCCTGTGCCTCGGCGCATCGCTGGCTGCGTGATCAGTTTTTCATGGACGAAGCAGCGCCCCAGGCCGGACAGGCTGCCTTCAACGAGATGGAACGTCTCGCCGCAAACATCCCTGCAGGATCGGACGGCATGCTGTTCCATCCCTACCTGCAGGGCGAACGTTCGCCCTATTGGGATGCCCGCCTGCGCGCTGATTTCATCGGAGTCACGATCCGCCACTCCAGGGCGCATTTCGTCAGGGCACTTTATGAAGGCGTCGCCTTCTCCTTGCTCGACTGCATGCAATCACTCAAGGCCCAGGGTCTGGAATCAGCATCGGCGCGCCTGGTCGGTGGCGGCGCCAAAAGCGCAACCTGGCGTCAGATCGTCAGCAACGTCTCCGGGCTGGCGATCGACGTGCCGGAAAACGGCGATGCCTCGTTCGGTGCGGCCCTGATCGCGGGTGTCGGGGTCGGCACCTTTGCCGACGAACGTGATGCGGTGAAACGTTGCGTCCGGTTGATCAAACATCATGAACCCGATGCGGCAAACCACGCGCTCTATGGCGAGCTGTTCGCGATCTACAAGGATTCGCAGGCCGCTTTGGCCGGAATCAACCACGCCATCACGGACCTGATGGCCGCGCGCTAGGCGCTCAGGGCCTCCAGCTTTCGGATGTTTTCTGCGATGTCGGCTGCGCCGAGCTTGCGTTCCATATTTGCGACATAGGGCGCCTGATCGAACGTGATCTGCGCAATTGCGTCGATCACCGCATTCTCGGGCTCGCTCAGACCCAGATCGGTCAGACGCACCGGCAATCCGATCTCGCGGTAGAAACCCAGCATGTCGTCGACAAAGGCGGCATCCCTGCCCTCTGCCAGAAGCTGCACCAGCAAGCCCCAGGCGACCAGCTCGCCATGCAGGGCAGCTTGCGTTTCGGGTTGTGCGGTCAAACCACGGTTCAGGCTGTGGGCAAGCGCGAGCCCCCCGCTCTCGAATCCAAGGCCGCTCAACAGAACCGTAGCTTCGACGATGTTCTCGACACTCTCATCAACCTCACCCTTGCGCACCGCCGTTATCGATGCGGGCCCAAACTCCCGGATGGTCGTGTAGCAGGACTCGCACAACAGCAAGGCGGTTTTGGTCGGCAGGCCGCCAAAGAAGTTTCGCGCACCGGTCAGGGCGCATTGTCCGGCCTCGAACTTCTTGGCCACGGCATCGCCGATCCCCGCGATCAGAAAACGCGGCGGCGCCGATGCGATGACTTTGGTATCAGCAACGACAACGTCAGGATTACGCGGCAGCTTCAGCACCTCGGAGGTCCGGTGCTGATCGTCATAAACAACGATCAACCTGCTGGTCGGGGCATCGTTGGACGCCACGGTCGGAACCACGACCATCGGCAGGCCAAGAAACAGGCTGATGCCCTTGGCCGTGTCGATCGTCTTGCCGCCCCCAACGCCGACCACGACACCACTGCCGGACCCACGCGCCAGTTCCGTCTGGCGTTCGATCTCGGCGCGCGTGCATTCACCGGGAAAGAGGCCAAAGTGAGCGGCAAGCCCCGCCGCCTCGAAGCCGGCCGCCAGATCAGCCTTGAGCAATTCCGCAACGATCGCGTCGGTGAGCACATAGGCCGATGACGCCAGTTCACCGATAACCTCAGGCAGGCAGGACAACGCGCCTGGCCCCTGGATGTAGCGGCCCGGCGCGCCCAGAACCTTGAGTGTCTCCATCATGTCGCAGCCCCTTTGTTGCACCAGACTTGAGCATTGACAGTAAGTCTAGTAAAACGTTTTAGCGATAACAAGAGCAGGACCGAAACATGGCGACACGGAAGCAAGGAAGCCGGCGTGGCGGACGACGCAGGCATCAGGAGGAGACCGAAGAATCCTGGGTTCCCGCACCTGCTTTCCTGAGCCGCTCGATCCCGCCGTTCGACATCCTTTCGGAAGAAGGCGCCCAGCGGATCGAAGATGAGGCCGAGAACCTGCTCGAACTGGGCATCGAGTTCCGCGACCACCCGGAAACCCTCGAGGTTTTCAGGAAGGCCGGCGCGAAGGTTGAAGGTGTCCTGGTGAAGTTCGAACGCGGCATGTGCCGCGAGATCATCCAGAAATCAGCGCCCCGCACCTTCCGCCAGGTCGCACGCAACCCTGAGCGCGATGTCGAGATCGGCGGCGATGCCATGGTGTTCTCACCGCTTTATGGAGCACCCTTCGTGCGCGACCTCAGTGGCGAGCGGCGCTACGCCACGATCGAAGACTTCAACACCTTCATCAAACTGGCCCATCAGGCACCGGTGATGCACCACACCGGCGGCACGATCTGCGAGCCGACCGACATACCCGTCAGCAAACGCCATCTCGACATGGTCTATGGCCACATCCGCCATTCCGACAAACCCTTCATGGGCGCGGTGACTTCGGGCTGGCAGGCCCAGGACACGATGGAGATGACCCGCATGGTGTTCGGGCCTGAGCGGTTGGATGCCGAATGTTGCGTTCTGGGCATGATCAACCCGACTTCGCCCCTGCTCTACGACAAGGAAGCGCTGGAATCGCTCCATGTCTATGCCGCTCACAATCAGGGCAGCGTCGTCACGCCGTTTGTCATTGCCGGTGCCTCGGGCCCGGTCACGCCGGCTTCCATGTTGGCGCAGCTTTTTGCCGAAGGCCTCGCCGGCATGGCCCTGGCCCAACTCATCCGGCCCGGTGCTCCGGTGATCTTCGGGATCAATTCCATGGGGCTCAACATGAAGACGGGCGCTCCGGTCCGCTTCGATGAGTCCTGGAAATGCGTTCTGGGCTGCGGCCAGCTTGCGCGACGTCTGGGGGTTCCGTTCCGCTGTGGCGGATCGTCGACCAATTCCAAGATTCCCGACGCCCAGGCAGGTTACGAATCCGCGCTTTACCTCAACTACACCGTGATGTCGGGCGTGAACTTCCTGATCCATGCCGCCGGATCACTCGAACTCGGCCTCTGCCTCTCTCATGAGAAATTTGTGCTCGATTGCGAGATGCTGGGCGCGGTCGCCCGCATGCTCGATGGCATCGACACCTCCGATTCCGCCTTTGCCCTGGCCGACTACGTCACAGCCGGCCCGGGCGGCAACTTCCTTGCCGCAGACCACACGCTGGCGCGTTACAAGACCGCCTTTTTCCAGTCCGACCTGTTCGACAGCCTGTCGTTCGAACAATGGCGCGATGCCGGTGCAATTGACGCCACCCAGCGTGCCAACACCGACGCCACACACCGTATCGAGAAGTTCGAAGCCGCGTCGATCGATCCGGCTCTCGACGAGGCTCTCAACGATTTCATGAAGCAACGCAAGGCCGTGCTACCCGACAGCTACGCCTGACACGTCCCGCATCCGGGCAGCATCGCAGAGATCAGTTCGGCGTTTCCGACTGCATCTTCCATAGCGCATAGATCGTCAATCCAACGAAAACAGCCAGAGCGGGGAAAAGAACGAAATCCAGAATGCCGACGAGGGCAGACAGCCCTACTCCCGCCAACAGAAACACAAGCACCGGTGTAAAACAGCAGACGGCAGCAACGAACGTGCCGGCAAGCCCGATTCCCAGGAGTGGTTTCGCCTTCATGCGCGAAGCATACTGGTTGTAGCGGCTATAGCCACGAGACAGTTGCCTGAATGCGTGAACGGGAAACTGGCAATCGGTGCGTTGTCTCGCAGGACCGGCACACATCGAGAGATCACGACTAAACCAAACGCATTGGCCTGCGGATATTTCCACGGGTGTCGGCCACCTCAGGTTGGGGCGGCGCGGCCAAGCCAATGATGCATCGCCAGCGCTTTTCCCTGTCCCCTGGCCTCTTCACGAAAGGCACGTGTCGTGGCGGTGTCGCCATGTTCCATGTCTTCGAGAAGAGCGCGGCCGCGCGCGGCATGGAACACATTCCAGGGAACCCGTTCACCGCTGGGGTAGCTTTCAGCGGCCTCGATGAAGTCGACCAGCATGGCCTTGTCCGGGAGGTCAAAGGCAACATCGATTCCGTCGGCATAGACACGAAACTGGTTGTGGCCGACGCACCCGGCCGCACATTGAGATAAAGCCAGTTCGATCAGGCCTCTCTTCCGTTCGGGATCATCAACGATGACAGCCAGGGCGCTGGCGATCGACGGGCCGTGGAGACCATGACCCGTGGCTCGGGCAAACTCCAGCCCTCGTTCCAGCCAGGCTATCGCCTCGCTGCTCCGGCCGAGAGCGTGCATCGCCCCACCGCCAAACGTGAACGCGATCTGGCGAAAGCGTGCCACACCCAACTGTTCGATGATGATCTCGTAGCGATCGATTTCCTCAAGGCACGCTTCATAGCGGGCCAGGACAAACAATGCCTTGATGACAGCGGCCCGCGCATTTATCTCCGCTCGCGCGTGCCCGATCCTTGCGGCATGCTCGATCGCGGACCCGGCAACCTCAAGCGCCTCTTCCTGGGTGGATGTGTAGAGCAGGGTGTGCGCAAGCTGAGCATGGTTGGCAACCTCGATCCGGCCGAGATCCTGTTCGGAAGCCAGACGGACGCACTCTTCGAGCCTTGCCCGCGCGCTAACCATGCGACCACGCACATACTCGGCATCACCCAGTCCACCGAGAGAGGCCGTTTCCAGATCCTGCCGGCCTGCCTGTCTCGCCAGTCTCAGGCCCTCTTCATGTTCTTGATGGCAGGCTTCGAAATCGCCTCTCGGGAAGAGCAGATTGCCGCGCAGGAAGTGAATCCGGGACTGCTCAGCCAACAATCCGGCCTCGACCGCGAACTCGCTGGCTTGCTCTAGCACCTCAAGCGCGCTGTCGGTCTCTTCAACGATGCGCCTGACCCCGGCGATGCCGATCAGCGCGTGACTTCGATCTTCTGGAGTGCCGGCATTGTGCAGGGCATGTGAGTACTGCACTTCGGCATCCTCCACACGGCCAATGTCGAGCCATGTGTCGCCTGCCAGCAGGCAAAGCGCGACCCTATCGGTCGGATCTTCAGCCAGTTGCAAGCCACGTTCGATCAACGCCAGCGCCGAATCGAAATGGTACCGGCCGATTTCATGCCGGGCCGCGGCCAGGAAAGCGCTGTGCGCTTCAGGTGATCCCACCAAAGCCAGGTGCTCGGCAGACAATCCAAGTTCACTTTCTTCAAACCACACTGCGGCACGCCGATGAAGGGCAATCCGCGTGGGTGTCAGGAGCGAGCCATAAACCACGTCACGGATCAGCGCATGGGCAAACAGATAGCTCTGCGACTCAAACCGCAGCATGTTCCGCTCGACCAGCGAATCGAAGTCAAAGCCGGTGTCGTCGATCAAGTGGCAGACGAGGTCCGGATCGACCCGTTGGCCTATCACGGACGCAGCCTGAATCGCTGTCTTGTCGGCAGGGGAAAGCTGATCGATCGAGGCCTGGACCAGACTCCGGATGGAGCCGGGAACATCTGACGCCTCGCTTTCCCGAGAATGTCGAAGCAGTTGCTCCAGGAACAACGGATTTCCGTCGGCGCGTGAGACCAGCCGCTCGATCGTCGCGGGATCATCGGTCACCATTCGGCAAACCGCCTGCGCCTCATCGACCCGAAGCGGGTTCAGGTCGATCGTCGTGAAGGACGTACCCACGACCGATGCCCGCCAGGAACGATCCAGCGGGTCGTTGTCGATCCGCGACGAGATGATCAGAACGATGGGACACTCCCTGATGGCTTGCCCGACCTGCCCGAGAATCTCGAGCAGCGATGGTGTCGCCCAGTGGACATCTTCCACGAACAGGAGGCGCGGCGTTCGTTCGCTCATCCACTGCAAAATCTGCGCGACAGCCAAGCCACGGCCCTTCTGGCGATGCTGATTATCCAGCGCGTCGTAGTCCGCGCGCAGGTGATCAGGCTGGGAGGCATCGAGCAGATCGTAAAGATGCGCCTGCAGGTCGGCTGCGATGATTCCCCGGGTCAGAGCATCATCAACCGCGCGATGCACGGTGTCGCCTGCGGCTCGAAGATCGACCCCCAGCATGTCCCGAATGATCGCGCGGACAGC
>JABIUG010000305.1 GCA_018700655.1 Rhodospirillaceae bacterium
GAAGTCATGTCGCGCCTGGCGATCGAGCACGGTTCGATCAACCTGGGGCAGGGGTTTCCCGATCAGGACGGGCCCGAAGATGTCCGCCGGGTCGCTGCCGATGCGCTGATGGAAGGCCCCAACCAGTACCCGCCCATGACCGGCCTGCCCGAACTGCGCCAGGCGATCACGGCCCATGCCCAGCGGTTCTATGGGCTCGAATACGACTGGCAGAGCGAGATCGTCGTCACGTCGGGCGCGACCGAGGCGCTGGCCGATTGTTTCCTGGCGATGCTCAACCCCGGCGATGAAGTGATTCTGCTTGAGCCGCTTTATGATTCCTATCCACCGATCGTCGAGCGGGCCGGTGCGGTGCCGCGTTATGTCAGCCTGCGCCCGCCCGAGTGGTCGCTGCCGCTGGCCGAACTCGAAGCGGTGTTCGGGCCCAAAACCAAGATGATCCTGCTCAACAACCCGATGAACCCGGCCTCCAAGGTGTTCCGGCGCGAAGAACTCGAGACGATCGCGTGGCTCTGTATCGAACACGACGTCATCTGCCTGTGCGATGAGGTCTATGAGCATCTGCTGTTCGATGACCTCACGCATATCCCGATCGCCGGCTTGCCCGGCATGCGCGAGCGCACGCTGCGGATTGCCTCGGCCGGCAAAATCTTCTCGCTCACCGGCTGGAAGGTCGGCTGGATTGAAGGGCCCGCCGAACTGATGAGCACAATTGCCAAGACCCATCAGTTCACGACCTTCACGACCGCACCCAATCTGCAGAAGGCTGTGGCCTATGGGCTGGCCAAGGACGACAGCTATTTCCAGAAGCTGGCAGGCGACATGCAGGCCAAGCGCGACCGCCTGGGCGCCGGGCTGGAGCGTGCCGGTTTCGAGGTCCTGCCGTCAGACGGAACCTATTTTGTCAGTGCCGATTTCCGGCCGTTGGGATTCAACGGCACTGATGAGGAATTCTGCCGCATGATCACGGTCGAGGCTGGCGTGACCGCGGTGCCGGTCAGCGCCTTCTTCCGCTCAGCCAGGGTCGAACATCTGGCCCGCTTCTGCTTTTCCAAGCAGGACAGCATTCTCGATGCCGCCAGCGTGAAGCTCGCTGATTACTTCAGGGACTGAAGAGAAGAAGGCCCACACAGATCCGCGTTGCGAGTCTGCGTGAGCCTGTCTCTCAGTCAACCGGCGCACTGTGGCGCCGGGGCATTTACATGCCGAGTTTCACCTCTTCCCACAGCAGGATGTACTTTTCGTCGAACTCCGGCGGGATCGGCGCGAGGATGCCCTTGGCCAGAAAGGCCTCGGGATCGCTGAGGCCGGTCTCGTCGATGCGCTCTGCCGGAACCATGTCGAACGACTTGGCATTCGAGGCTCCGTAACTGTACGCGTCGATCAGAAAGGCGCCAGCTTCGGGCGACATCATGGCGTCGAGGAAATCGTAAATCTTGTCCTCGCTCGTGGTGCGGTTCTCCTGGTGGGCCATCACAAAGCCGCAGACCCAGTTGCGCGCGCCTTCTTTGGGCGCCATGTACTTCACGGGAAGCCCCTGGTCGCTGACGGTCTTGTATAGGTCGTTCCAGGCGTAGGTCGCGACCACTTCGCCGTTGACCATAGCCTGGCCGGCCTCCGACTGGCTCTCCCAGTAGAAGCGCAGCAGCTCCCTCTGTTTTTCGAGCAACACCCGGATCTCGCCGAGTTGTCCGTCGGTCAGGGATTCCAGGTTGGTGAAGCCGAGCACCTGGGCTGCGACCTGCACACCAGGCTGTGGCGCATCGTAGGTCGCCAGCCTGCCCTTGTAGCGCTCGTCGAACAGCAGGCCCCAGGACTCTTCCTCAATATCCACCAGATCTGTGCGGTAGAGGATCGACGAATTGCCCCAGTCCCACGGAATGAAGAGGCTATCGCCGCTTGCCGTCTTGGTCGAACTGATGTTCCTGAGCGGCTCGAAGTAGTCGCCCCAGTACTTCAGGCGTGAAGTATCGATCGGCTCAATGACGCCCGCGGCGTACCATTCGGTCACGCTGCCCGAGCAGGGGTGGATCACGTCGACCTGAAATCCGGCCAGGATCTTGCTCTTGGCTTCCGAGGTCCCGCTGAAGTAGCTGATGTCCGGTGATACGCCGTGTTTGTCGATGTATTCCTGATGGAACTCTGGAAGTTCGTAGCCCGCCCAGGTGAAGTACTCGACTTCATCGTCGGAATCCTGTGCCGACGCACCCTGGGAAGCGAGCGGCATGGCCGCGAGGCTCAACCCGAGCGAACTCAATGTCTTGTGCATCGTGCGCCGGTCCATGCGGCCTGAAAGCAGTTGGTCAACTGGATCACGTGAAACCATCGTATTACTCCCTTGTTCAGTTCGTTTCCTGACTGAGCTCTCCATGAACTGCGAGGTTTCAGGAAACCTGGGTCTGGTTGCGGTTCTTGATGACCGTTCCACCGGGTATATTCTAGAGATGAATGATTATCTGACAACCGCATGACCATGGCGCGCGCAGGCGCAGGGAATCCGTTCGATAGCGGTCGAACGGGGATGCCAGGTATAGAAGGGGTGATCCGCAGGCGATGATCGGTGGTCAGCCCGTGGGGCCCATCACCATCGCTGGGTGCAATCGCGCGTTGGCGACCTTACCAGGTCCGGACCGGACCGCTGTCGATGTGCACGAAGTTCGAGCGCGGGTAATGGCCGGCACCACCGGCGGCCAGATTGAGCGCGACGCGATAGATTTCGCTGGAGGTGCGGTCATCCATGCGGATATCAACCGCCTGCCCGTGCAGGTGATAACTGTTCTTGGCGACGCCGGCGCCCTGGGCGAGCAGCGCGTTGTTGGTCTCGGGCGAGCGATAGGCCGAGACAATGCCGATCGGTGCCGTGGTACCCAACCGGCTGTGCACGACTTTGAGGATGTCGAGCATCGTCGGGTCAATTGCGATTTCCTGACCGTTGCGGATGTCACGCATCAGGAACTTGATCGCCTCGAGTGCATCGGGGACATAGGCGCCATTGTCGAAATAGGCCGCTGTCAGGCGCTCGCCGGTGTGGCGATGCTCAAGCACAAGTTCACGGGTTTCCAGTGACAGGAAATCTGGAATCTCGGGCTTGGCTTCGGGCAAGGGCGCAACAGATGCCTGTGCGATTCCCGCAAACGAACCTGTGCCTGCCGCAATTCCCGCGCCGCCCATGAGTTTCAGCAAATTCCGTCTGGAACCAGCGCCACCTTGGCGCCCGTTGTGTCCCCGCATCCCTGTCTCCTAACTACCGCTCTTTTTTGAACGTGTCGGTTTCGTGGCGAGGTGCTTAGCAAGAAAAGAAGGAATCCGTAAAGACGTGATCATGTCACAGAACAGAAGGGGAATTGTGTTGCAATGACGCAACAGGCGAGATAGCCCGTTCATCATGCAACTCATAGGTTTGCAATGCACGGTTGGAGGGATTTTTACGATATAGATACAATCAAACATCAACTGGTTGAGCAGCGGTTTGACGGAATGGGGAAAAGGCAATGACAAAACTGGCGCTGGTGGTCGGGCACACCAAAAGCAGCCCGGGGGCGACGGCAGCGGCTCCGATCAATGACAGCGAATATCGGTGGAACAAGGAACTTGCGGAAATGATGTTGGCACATGCCGCAGGTATGGCCGGCGTTGCCGCTAAGGTGTTTCAGCGTGATGGCGTCGGGGTCGCCGGAGCCTATCGCCAGGCCTGGGAGTGGGGTGCTGAAGGTTCGATAGAGCTCCATTTCAATGCCGCGGGCCCCTCGGCAACCGGCTCTGAGACACTCTATGTGACGCCGCTGTCGCTACCGTTGGCCGAAGCGGTCCAGGACGCAACACTCACTGTTCTGGGTTTACGCGATCGCGGGGTGAAGACATCCTTGGCGGCAAGTGGCGGTCGGGGTGAGCAGAATCTGATGCAGATGGGCGGTCGTCCTTCGATCCTGACGGAACCGTTTTTTGGCTCGAATCCGGCCGACGCAACGGTTGCCCGGCAGCAGAAGTCGGCTTTGGCCAGGGCTCAGCTCGAGGCAGCCGTGAATGTATTGGTCAACATCGATGCTGAAGACCACTGGACCGTCAGGGCCAGTGCGCTGAACGTCCGCGGCGGGCCCGGGACCGACTACGAGAAACTCTCATGGGGGCCGTTGTCCCAGGGCACCGCTGTTGAACTGATCGGGCGGCACGACGAGTGGGCGTTCATTCGTGCCGAAGCCGGCGAAGGCTTCGTCCATGCGGCCTTTCTGTCCTGAGCCGCGATCTGCTCTAACCGGCGGCTCTAATCAGCCAGTGCGAGTTCGATTTCCGGCGCATCGATAGGGTCAAGCGAGCCGATCAAAACCGGCAGTTCGATCACCACTTCATCGTCTGCTGTTTCCATCAGGGCGAGCAATTCGGTGTCTTCGTCATAGATATCGCCGCGGAACTGCATCTGGCCGGCATCATCAACCCAGGCGGTCAGATACATCAGATGAACCGGCAGGGGCTGTGAAAGGCTCTGATAATGGGTCTCCTCGGCGGTCAGCGCCTCATCGACCTCCTGGGCTGTCCAGGCCGTTGACTCGGTGGCCAGGGCAAACTGGGCCAGGCCCGCGGGATCGCCAACCCGGACACAGCCATGGCTCAGGCTGCGTTCTGTCCGGGCGAAGACGCTGCGGGCGCCGGTGTCGTGCAGGAAAATATCGAACTCGTTGGTCAGCGAAAAGCGAACCAGGCCAAGCGCACTCGATTCGCTGGGGTCCTGGCGCAGCATGTAAGCAAAGCTCGATGCCGTCATTTCTGTCCAGTCGATCGTCTCGGGGTCGACCTCGTTGGTCGCGCCCCAGTCGGCAAAGACGCGGAAGCTGTTGGTGGCGAGCCAGGTCGGGTCTTCCTGCAGCTTGGGCAGGATTTCGTCCTTGGCTATCTTGTGCGGCACGGTCCAGGTCGGGGCGAATTTCAGATTGACGATCCGGTCGCTCAGGATTGGCGTGCGGTGTTCCGGCGCTCCGACCACGACCGGCATGACAAGGCTGGGCTCGCCGGCTTCATAGGCAACCAGTTCGAAGTTGGGAAGATTGACCTCGACATGGCGTTCGCCCAATTCGGCCTGTGCCGGGATCCAGCGCATCCGCTCGAGATTTGCGGTGATGGTCAGGGCGCGCTCAGCAGGTGTCACGTTGAGAGCCACAAGGGTCTTGCGCCCAACCACACCATC
>JABIUG010000306.1 GCA_018700655.1 Rhodospirillaceae bacterium
AGCCAAGCGAACGGAGCGAGCGCCCGGCGATTGAGGGAACAAACAAAAAGCGGAGCGAATGCCGGCGCTTGAGGCTAACAAACAAAACAACGATCAGCCCTTCAGGGTTGATCGAGACCGGATTTCACGGGATGACTGGGGCGAAGCGTTAACGAGGGGTTATCTGGATGAAAGCACTTGTGTGTCATGCTTGGGGCGGGCCCGAGACTCTGGTGGTTGAGGAGGTTGCCGACCCGGTAGCCGGGGCCGATGAGGTCGTGATCCGCGTCGAAGGTTGCGGCGTCAACTTTGCCGATACGCTGATCATCCAGGGCAAATACCAGGTGAAACCCGAACATCCGTTTTCGCCGGGCATGGAAGTCGCCGGGACCATTGCGGCGATTGGCAGCGATGTCCGTGATATCGCAGTCGGCGATGCCGTGATCGGCATGTCGGGGGTTGGTGGCTTTGCAGAGCTGGTCGTTTGCAAGGCGCGCAACGTCATGTCGCGCCCGTCGGCAATCAGTGGGGTCACGGCTGCAGGTATTCCGATTGCGTTCGGCACGGCCCATATCGGGCTGGAGCATCGCGGACAACTCAAAGCAGGCGAAAGCCTGCTGGTCCATGGTGCGTCCGGCGGTGTGGGTCTGGCAGCGGTCGAGATCGGCAAGGCGATGGGTGCGACTGTGATCGCAACGGCAAGCAGTGCCGAAAAACTCGCAATTGCCAAGGAACACGGTGCCGATCACGTCATCGACTACACGAAGGGAGAGTTCCGTCAGGAGGTCAAGGATCTGACCGGCGGTGGCGCCGATGTGATCTTTGATCCCGTGGGCGGCGACATCTTCGATCAGTCTCTGCGCTGCATTGCCTGGGAAGGCCGTCTGGTCGTGGTCGGGTTCGCTGCGGGACGAATTCCCCAGGTGCCCGCCAACATCCTGCTGGTCAAGAATATCTCGGTGGTCGGCGTGCACTGGTCGAATTACCGCGAGCGTACGCCCAAGCTGCTGCGGGAATCCTTCGCCAAAATCTTCGGCTGGGTCGAGAGCGGCGCGCTGAACCCGCTGGTCTCTAAGACCTATAGTCTCGATGAAGCGGTACAGGCCTTTGCCGATCTGACCGAACGGCGTGCCACCGGCAAGGTCGTCGTCACGCCCTAGAGAAAATCGTGTAAACGTGACCCGCTCTAGAGCCTTCAGCCGATACGAAGCAGAACAGCGCGCAGGAGGCGTTCGACATCACCCCCGGCTGTTGCCGCGGTCTCGCGTACCTCTTCTGCGGTCGGTGCGTCGTCGGCCAGGCCCGCGGCCATGTTGGTCACCATCGAGAGGCCCAGGACTTTCATGCCGGCCTGCGCTGCGACGATGACTTCGGGCACGGTCGACATGCCGACGGCGTCTGCTCCCAGGGTGGCGAAGGCGCGGATTTCGGCCGGAGTTTCGAAGTTGGGGCCGGTGACGGCGAGATAGACGCCGTCGTGCAGGGTGATCCCGATCGCGGCGGCGGCCGCATGTGCATGCGCGCGCAAGTCGGGGGTATAGGCCTCGTTCATAGGGAAAAAACGGGGGCCATCATTATCGTCAGGGGGCGCTGCCAGCGGGTTGGCGCCCATCAGGTTGATGTGGTCGGTGATCGCCATGATGGAGCCGGGACGTTTGGCGGGATCGAGCGACCCGGCTGCATTGGTCACGATCAACTGCTCGCAGCCCAGTGCTTTCAGCGTGCGGATGGGGATGGCCAGAGCAGCGGGGTCGACACCTTCGTAAAGATGAATACGGCCTTGCATGCAGGCGATGGCACGGCCTTCGAGTTCACCCAGGACCAACCTGCCGCGATGGGACGGCGCGGTTGCGGCGGGAAAACCCGGCAGGTCGGCGTAGTCGAAGACCAGCGAATCTTCGATTCCGTCGGCGAGATCGTTGAGCCCGGAACCCAGGATCAGGCCGGTACGGGGCTGTTTGCCCTGCAACTGGACCAGAACGTGATCGGCAGCTGCCGTCATCTCTCGCCGAGCCGTTCGGCCAGCGGTTGGCTGTAGTGGAGTTCGGTATCCCAGGGGAAGTGGATCCAGGTGTCCTGACTGACCTCGGTGAGGAAGGTATCGACCAGCGAGGCACCCTCGGGTTTGGCATAGGCCGTGGCGAAATAGGCCTTGGGCAGCATCTCGCGCACGGCCCGTGCGGTCCGTCCGGTATCGACAAGATCATCGACCAGGAGAGTGTCGGCGCCATCGCCGACGACCTGCTTCAGTACGGTGATGTTACCCTGGTCCATGTGGTCATAGGAGGCAATACAGACGGTATCGATCAGGCGGATGTTGAGTTCGCGTGCGACGATCGCGGCCGGCACAAGGCCGCCACGGGCGATCGCTACAATACGCTGCCAGGGGCCTTTTTCCGCGAGACGCCACGACAGCGCCTTGGTGTCGCGGTGAAGCTGGTCCCATGAGACGTTGAAGTTCTTTTCCTGACTTTCGGCCATGGCACCTTTCCCCTGTTCCAGAATTGCGTTGTGCCGCATGGCGGGCGTCGTGCCAAGGGCGGTTGTTGTTCTTGCTCCTCATGCGCCGGGCAGTCGCACGCTGATCACGGCATCAATACTGGTGTTCATTGGTGGGATGATATGACACGGTCGCAGAGCGGCGATCGGCCGCGTCGCGCAGGGATCATCGGCGATGGCGGAAGCGGGGTCCCAGGAGGCAGGCGCGCAAGGCAGCGGCCATGGCATCCTTCTTCTTGTCGGCGCCGTTGCTGTCTTCTCGATCCAGGACATCATCGTGCGGGAAATGAGCTCGAGTTATCCGGTGTTGGAGTTCGTGTTCTTCCGCACGGCATTTTCCATCCCGCCGATTCTCCTGATCGTGGTGCTGCAGGGCGGGTTCGCGACGATGCGGGCAAAACGTCCCGTGTTGCTGTTGGTGCGCGGCTTCCTGTTGCTGCTGGCCTACACGACCTATTATCTGGCGGTGGCATCCCTGCCATTGGCGACCGCCGTGGCGCTGTTTTTCTGTGCACCTCTTCTGGTCACGGCCATGGCTGCGCTGCTCCTGCGCGAATCGGTCGGGCTACGGCGCTGGGGCGCCATTGTGGTGGGGTTCGGCGGCGTCCTGCTGATCGCCCAGCCGGAATCGGGATTTGTCGATCCCGGCGTCTTCATCGCGGTCGTGGGCGCAGCGATCTATTCGGTCTCCGTCATCATGACACGCAAGCTGGGTGCGACCGAGACGGGAAATGCCATGCTGATCCACCAGGCCGCCGTCTACCTGGTGATGTCCGGCCTTGCCGGCCTTTTCATGCAGGATCTTGCGGTCGAGAATGATGCCCATGCCGCGGCCCGGTTTCTGATGAGCGGATGGGTCATGCCGGAATGGGGGCATCTGGGCCTGATGGCGCTGTGCGGCGTGATTGCTGCTGCAGGGTTCTACGGGCTTACCCAGGCCTATCGTCTGGCACCACCCAGTGTTGTCGCTCCGTTTGAGTACACCGGGATCACCTGGGGCATCCTGTGGGGTTACGTGTTCTGGTCGGAAGTGCCCGATCTGATGGCGATCAGCGGCATGATGGTGATCGTGGCGGCCGGTATCTACATCATCCACCGTGAACGCGTGCGCGGCCGAAGGATGGTGGCAGGCAGGCAATTGCGCCCGCGCAGCTGAGCCTGACGCGTGTGGTGGCGGCCCTCATGGCCTGTCCCGATGAGGTGGTCCACCTTCTAAGTTGGGGTCCGGCGGTTGTGGTCGCCCTGCTGGGCTGACCGGAGCGTAGCGTAGGTCAGACCTGCAGGGCGCGGCAAGATGGCTTGGGGAGCCGGTGGTTTGTAGCCCAGCGAGCTGTGCGGC
>JABIUG010000307.1 GCA_018700655.1 Rhodospirillaceae bacterium
ACAGAAGGGCCAGATCATGCGGTTTCTCATCTTCCAGCATATTGCGATCGAACACCCCGGTATTTTTCGTGACCTGATGACAGAGCATGGAATCGGCTGGGACCCGGTCGAACTGGATGAAGGCGAACCGATCCCGCCGCTCGATGGTTACGATGCCTTGTTGGTCATGGGCGGCCCGATGGACGTGTTCGATGAAGCTGAATGCCCCTGGCTGGTTCCCGAGAAGGCGGCAATCCGGCAGGCGGTACGCGAGAAGGCGATACCCTATTTCGGGTTCTGCCTGGGCCACCAACTGCTGGCCGATGCCCTGGGCGGTACCTGTGAGCGTATGCCGGCGCCTGAGGTCGGCATCCTCGACATCGCGCTAACCCATGCCGGTGCAGATGATGCGTTGATGGCCGGCATTCCCTCAAGCTTCAAGGCGCTGCAATGGCATGGCGTCGCCGTAACGAAGACGCCCGAAGGGGGCACGGCGCTAGCCAGCTCGCCGGTCTGTGCAATTCAGGCACAGCGTGTCGGGGAACATGCCTGGGGTTTGCAGTACCATGTCGAGATGACGGCAGCGACGGTGCGCGAGTGGGGTGCTGTGCCGGCTTATGGCGATGCACTCGGCTCCATCATGGGTGAGGGCGCTCTTGAGCGATTTGACGCCGAATGCCAGGCGCGCATGGCTGAGTTCAATGCGGCGTCGCGCACGCTTTTTCGGAACTTCCTCGTGGCATCCGGCCTGAACTGAAGGGCGCAGTTGATTGCTGGAACTCCCGGTTATCCGGGGTTTCCAGAGCGCTGCGCATTGAAATTAGACAGTCCAATATTGTGGCTGCGGACCGTCCAAGCGATACATCTCCTGATATATGGACAGTCCAAGTTAGCGCGACAGCGCAACGGATAGGAAGTTGAAGATGGTGATGCTGACCAGCAAGGAGCTGATTGAGCAAGCGGGGATCTCGCGGGCCACGCTCAACAACTACATCGCACTTGGACTGTTGCCGAAGCCTGAAGTGATGGCACCCGAGGGCGGTGACAGCAAAGCACGGCGGATCGGCTATTTCCCGGATGAGGCCGTGACGGTTCTCGAACGGGTTCGTGTCTTGAAGGATGGGGGAAAGACCATGGATCAGATTGTTGAAGAACTGGTCGGCGAACGCCAAGCGCCGTCGACGTCTGTCGAGAGCCAGCCGGTGACCACTGCTTCGACGTTCAGCACCGCGGGGCCCGTGACGGCTCCACGTCTGACGCTGATCGATTTCGAACAGCCGTCCTATCTGGTGAACGGCAAGTTCGAAGTTGAATGGTGGAACGATGCCTGTGAGGAACGATTCCTTGAGGCTGGCCGCAAGCTGTCGAACGAAATGTCCGACCGCAGCCTTTTCACCACCTTCTTTGGCGGCAGCCGCCTGTCCCAGGCTTCGGGCCGGCTGGAGATGCTGCGTTTCCATCTGGCGATCGCCAAGGTGCGCCTGAGCAAACAGGCCCTGTTTTCGATCGATCTGGGCGTGAACGCCTCGCAGGTCCAGGAACTGGGCTCGATCTATGACGAAGTCGACCCCATGACCTCGCGCGAGATCACGTTTACCGAGATCAATCTGGCGCCCGACGGTGAAACACCTGAGTGGTACCGGCTTTATGCCGCCTTCTTCCGTGAAGGCACGTTGTTCAGTTATGTGCCCGCCGAAAGCGATGTCGATGCCCTGGTTGGCCTGCTGTCGCGCCGCGACCTGGTGATCCGCGACATCCTGCGCAACCGAAAGCCTTATCTGACCCCGCTTGCCGTTCTAGTCGCGGATCTGCAGGGATCGATGAAAATCTGCGTGGAATTGCCGCCGGAAGAGTATTTCGAGCTGATCAACGATATCTGGGACGCGATGGGTTCGCGCCTGCGAAGCTACTACGCCACCCATGGCAAACATGTGGGTGATGGTCTGGTCTATTATTTCCTGCCCCAGCCCGACTGCAACTACATGGCCAATGCACTCCATTGTGCACACGAGATGCGTGAGACGATGCGTGAGGTCAGTTCCGCATGGAAGGGCCGCAAGAACTGGCTGAACGACCTGAAGCTCAATATCGGCCTCGATGAGGGTGAGGAATGGTTCGGTACCTATCAGACCCCGACCCATCTGGAATTCACGGTTCTTGGCGACACGATCAACCGCGCTGCCAGGCTGAGTGACTTTGCTCACAGCGGAACGGTGTGGATTTCGAAGACTATGCTCTCGAAGTTATCTTCGACCGAGCGTGAACTGGTGCGTTTCGGCATCAGGCATCGCGGCGAAGGGGGTGAAGAAGTGTTGGTTCCTCAAAGTTACGGGGGGATTTCCAATCTGCTCGACCTGAGCAAACCCGAACACCACAAGTTCCAGGACATCTCGGGCATGACGGTTGCCGAGATTCTGGATATTTAAGCCAAGGACGATGGGGGCACAAGCCATGGAGCGTGATTCACAAACCGTGGCGATTGGTGGTTTGCAGAGTGATGTCGAGATTTTCTGCACGAATCTTGAGCGGTCCAGGCGTTTCTATTGTGATGTGCTGGGACTGACCGTGGTCCACAGCATGCCTGATGCGCTACGTCTGGATGGCGGTGACGGGCGCTGGCTGACGCTTTGGCGCGTCAATCCACTCGATGAGACGGGGATGAATGAAGTAGGGCGTCACACCGGCGCGACCTTCGCATTGGCAGCACTTGGCGAGGCCTATGAAATATTGTCGAGCGAGGGTGTGCAGTTCGTCAGCCGCCCGTGCTGGCAGCCCTGGGGCCACGTCATGGTCAATCTCGTTGACCCTGACGGTAACGTCCTGACGCTGTTGCAGCGTCGCCCCGATGTCCGCGACTGGAGCGCCAATACGCAGATGGACGACGCAGCGGCCTGACCTCAATCAGGCAGCGGGTCCCTTGACGTAGATTTCATCGGCGCCGATCTGAATCAGGCGACGATAGCCGTGCCCTGGCATCAGGCTTGAGACATCGTTGCGTCCGTCCATGTTTTCGATCGTCCAGGCACGCACGTCGAAAGCCTAAAAATCGAAGGATTCGAGGATGCCAAGCTCGGCGCCCTCGACATCAAGCGAGATGTAATCGATCTGGCGAATACCGACTTCCCCAAGGATCTCGTTGAGGCTTCTCACCGTCACGGTGAGGTTTTCCTCGACATGGCGGTTGTCTGCCCTCACGCGCTGCAGGAGATCCTGATCGTAAGTGGCGGCAAGTCCGCTCATCTGCTTGTAGCCGGCCTTGACGTGCATGAACTCGCCTTAGCCCGATTGTCCGGAAACGGCGCATTACAGGCAGCGGCAATTGCGGTACTGACGCGCAAGTTCGAAGAAATTCGGCACCGGTTCGACCAGAATACCGTCCCAGCCGCGGAACAGTTCGAACGATGCGGTGTTTGAGCCAGTAATCCCGTCATAGCCCCCGACATCGACAAAAAAACCGTTCCGTCGACCGGCAAAGACATGCTCGTCGAGATACTTGTCCTGTCCGGCCTGCGAGAACCAGAAAAGTTTGGCACTGCGCAGGGCCTGTTCCGCGCGCCAGGCACGCTGACGCAGGTTTCCAGCGCGCGGCCCGCCAACACGGTCGGCCTCGGTGTGGAGCATCTGATGGGCTTCGGCCATGAGGCGATCGGCCTGATCCATTCGCTGAACGGCATCACGTTCGATCTGGATGGCTTGTTCGCGGCTCGTGTCTTCTGCTGAGGCCATGGTCCTGTTTCCTCAGGGGCAGCCGGTGAAGGCCTGAAGGCCTGTCTGGGCGCGTCCCAGGATGAGGGCGTGAACGTCGTGGGTGCCCTCGTAGGTGTTGACCGCTTCCAGGTTCATGAGGTGGCGGATGACGCCATATTCATCACTGACGCCGTTGCCGCCGTGCATGTCACGGGCCATACGCGCGATATCGAGCGACTTGCCGCAGGAGTTGCGCTTGATCAGCGAGATCGCTTCGGGCGCGGCGCGGCCTTCTTCTTTCAGGCGGCCGACACGCAGGCAGGCCTGCAGGCCGATCGCGATTTCGGTCTGCATGTCGGCGAGTTTCTTCTGGATCAGCTGGTTGGCAGCCAAGGGGCGGCCGAACTGGGTGCGCTCCATCGTGTAATTGCGCGCTGCGTGCCAGCAGAACGAAGCCGCACCCAGAGCGCCCCAGGAGATGCCATAGCGGGCATTGTTCAGACAGCCAAAGGGGCCCTTCAGGCCACGAATATCGGGGAAAGCGTTTTCTTCGGGGCAGAAGACATCGGCCATGACGATTTCTCCGGTCGGGCCGGCGCGCAGGCTGAACTTGCCTTCGATCTTGGGTGTCGTCAGCCCGTCCATGCCGCGTTCCAGAATGAAACCACGGATCTTGCCCTCATCATCCTTGGCCCAGACGACGAACACGTCGGCAATCGGGGAATTCGAGATCCACATCTTGGCGCCGTTGAGGACATAACCGCCATCGGCCTTTTTCGCCCGGGTCTTCATGCCGCCGGGGTCCGAGCCGTGATCGGGTTCGGTCAGGCCGAACGCGCCGATGAATTCACCGGTCGCCAGCTTGGGCAGGAACTTCTGGCGCTGCTCTTCGGTGCCATAGGCATGGATCGGGTGCATCACCAGGCTCGACTGCACCGAGGCCGAGGACCGATAGGCGCTGTCGATGTATTCGATTTCGTAGGCGATCAGGCCATAAGCGACGTAGCTGACGCCGGCACAGCCGTACCCGTCGATGGTGGGGCCGAGCAGGCCCATTTCGCCCATCTTGGCCATGACTTCGCGGTCGCTGGTTTCCTCACGGAAATCCTTTTGCACGCGCCCAGCGAGATAGTCGCCGCAGAACTGCCGGGCGGAATCACGGATCATGCGTTCGTCTTCGGTCAGAAGATCATCGAGCAGGAAGGGGTCTTCCCACTGAAAATGGGCGCGGCTTTCGCTGCTTTGCGCGGCGCTTGTCGCCGGTGCGGGCTGGGCCATGGGTCGTCTCCAAAAAGATTTATGCTGCAGTGCACAATAGAAGCACGGCGGGTGTTTGGCGAGGGACATTCACGTGCAGCAGCCATGCACGAAGTTCAAGTCACGAGACTAGATTGTGTTGCCGGGGCTCTCAATCGTTTCTGCGCGCGAGCGCTTCGCCGTGACGCCGAACAGCGTCGAGCAGGGCGTCGACGTCGCTCTGGTCGGTGGCGTAGTGGAAGATGTTGGCGCGCAGGGCAAAGCGGCCGTCGAGTTCGGTATGTGAGGGATAAACCCGGCCGTCCTTCTGCAGGAGATCGACCAGGGCGCGGTTGACTGCGTTGAGCCGTTCGTTGTCTCCGGCCAGGGCCGGGGGAGCATAGCGAAAGCAGACGATCGAGAGGCTGGAGGGCGCGAGCAGTTCCAGATCGTCGGACTCCTCGACAATCTTGGCCAGTTGGGTAGCGATCGTGTTGTGCCGGCTCACGGTCTCGCGGAAGGCCCTGGCCCCGACATGGGAGAGCGTCGACCAGACTTTCAGGGCGCGAAAGGCGCGGGTAAGCTGGAAGCTGTATTCGTGAGGGGAACCCAGATCGTCGCCGATCTCGCTGGCCGACCGGATATAGGCGGGGGTGAGCGAGAAACAATTGCGCAGGTTCTGGCGGTCGCGGACCAGAACGCAGCCGCAATCGAACGGCACCGAAAGCCACTTGTGCGGGTCCAGTGCGATGGAATCGGCGCGCTCCATCCCCTGGAACAGTCCGGCGCGCTCTGGATCGAGTGCACCAAAGGCGCCATAGGCACCGTCGACATGAAACCAGATGCCATTGTGCTGGCACAGATCGGCCAGGGCATCGAGATCGTCAACCGCGCCGGTGTTGACCGTTCCGGCGCTGCCAACAACACAAAACGGCACGGAACCATCTTTAATGTCTTTCTCAATAAGATTCTTTAGTTCATTGATATCAATACGGTAATTGGAATCAGTCCTTATCAGGCGAATGGCGCTGTTGCCCATGCCCATCAGTTCCATCGACTTGGTCACGCAAGCGTGGGTTTCGCTGGAAGTGTAGATCTTGAAGTCGGGTGCGCCGCGCATGCCGTCACGCCGCATGTCCCAGCCGGCACGTTCGGCCGCGGCATGGCGTGCCGCTGCCAGGGCTGTGAGGTTGGCCATCGATCCGCCGCTGACAAAGAGGCCATGGCTGTCTGGTGTGTCATAGCCAAGCAGTTCCTTGATCCAGCGAATGGCGCACCATTCCAGATAGGTCGCGCCCTGGCCGCCACCGCCACAGGGGCTGTCCATCGCGACGCCAGGCAGTTCGGTCAGGATGGCCATGTGGCTGGGCGGCGAGATGACCCAGCCCATGAAGCCCGGATGCCCGTTGCCGCGCGCATGGGGCATGATCTGTGTTTCGAAGAACGACAGGATGTCTTCGGGTGCCTTGCCTTCCTCGGGCAGGGGCTGATCAAGGATGCTGGCCTGGATTTCGGCGGGCGGGTGTGGCCGCATCGGCCGGTCGGCGACGGTTTCGAGATGGCGTGCCGCAATGTCGAGTGCCATGGCGCCCAGGCGTCGGAACTCTTCGGGGGGCAAAGCCTGGGGATACGCGAAACGGTCGCTCATGGCGTAGGCTCCTATCAGGAATTGAATCATTAGAGCAAATCCCGATTTGTTGAATCGCTGCGCGATACAATCAAATCGGATAAAGTTGCTCTAACTCTATGAAGTAGAGCGGATTCACACGTTTACACCGAACCACGTGGTGTTTCCGTGTAAACGTGATCCGCTCTAGATTAACCGGGGAACAGGTTTGTCCCAATGCCCAAGGATCATACTGGTCGCGCTCACGGTGCTTGCCCTGTGGACGAGCGTGCCGGCCGGCGCCGGCCAGATCGTGCTTTCAGACTATCAACGCACGGTTTCGGTGGTGTTCTGGCCTCAACTCTATCGAAACGGTGGCGAGACGCTCTATTGCCGCCAACCCTTCAGCAACACCCTGGGGCTGACGGTCGAGCATGTTTATCCCATGCGGTGGGTCGAACTGGCACTTGATTGCGATCACAGCCAGGCCTGCCGCGCGGACCATGCCGCTTATGGCTACATGGAATCCGACCTGCATAATCTCTACGTGACGCGTTTGGGCACAGCAGATGCGCGCGGCGATCTTGCCTTCGGATTTGTTCCCGGCGACCGCCGCGACTTTGGCGCAGACTGCAACTTCAAGGTCTCGATCCCAATGGGGCTTTGCCCAGCCGCAGCCTGGCGTTTGCGGGGAGATCGCGCGTGCCTTGCTCTACATGGTGTATGCCTATGGTTTGCCGCTGCATGAACGCATGTCGCTCGACATGCTGCGCCAGTGGCATCATTCCGATCCCGCTGACGACGAGGATCGATGACGCAACGAAGAGATCGAGCAGTTGCAGGGCAACCGCAATCCCTTTGTCGACTGGCCGGAACTGGCCGATGGCTTTGCGACTGACTAAACGAAAAAGGCCCGGAGCGTGATGCCCCGGGCCTGATTTCAACGATCAACCGGATCAGTAACCGGCGGCGACCTCATCCCAGAGACGGATGTACTTCTCTTCGATCTCGGGAGCGAGCGCCTGGAAGAAGATACCGCTGTTGAGCAGCGCTTCCGGCGTCGACAGGCCAAGTTCAGAGAGAACGTCATCGGGAACCAGGTCGAAGGCCTTCATGTTGGCATGACCGTAGCCCCAGTTCGAGATCTCGTAGGCACCGGCCTCCGGGCTCGAGAAGGCGTTGATCATGTCATAGGCCTCGTCGGGATATTCCGTCTCGGCATGCATGACCAGGCCACAGCACCAGGTGAAGATGCCTTCCTTGGGCACACCAAGGCCAACGTCATAGCCCTGCGACTTCAGGGTGACATATGCGTCGTTCCAGCCATAGCTGGCAACCAGTTCGCCCGAGGCCAGCGCTTGCACGGCAGTGGTCTGATCGGCCCAGTACATGCGCATGTTGTCACGCTGGGTCTCGACTGCCTTGCGTACTTCGACGAGTTGCTCGTCGGTCAGAGAGAAGATGTTGTCGTAACCCAGGACCAGGGCCGAAATCTCGACAATGGCACCGGCCGAATCATAGAAACCAAGGCGGTTCTTGAATTCGTCGGTATAGAAGATTTCCCAGGAGACGTTTTCGTCGCTCCAGGCCTCACCGACCAGGTCACGGCGGTAGATGATGGTGGAGTTACCCCAATCCATCGGCATGAAGTAACGATCGCCGTCGATGATCGAGCCCTCGATGTTCTCCAGGCTCGGGAACATGTCGTTGACATATTCCAGGCGGCTGGGGTCCAGCGACGCCAGCAGGCCGGCGTCTTTCCATTTCACCAGTTCGTAGGTGCAGGGCGCCATCACGTCGGGCTGGAAGCCACCCGTGCGCATCTTCTGGAAGGCTTCGTCTTCGGAACCCCAGAACGTGTAGTCGGGTGCGCCGTGGGCATCAATATAGGGCTGGATGAAATTCGGGTCGTCATAACCGGCCCAACCGAAATACATCGGCTTGCCGTCGGCTGCGATGGCATTGCGGCCCACCGGAACCGTCATCATGCTGACGCCGAATACGGCGGCGGCTTTGTTGAAGTCGCGCCGCGACAGGCTGCCGTCGCGATATCTTGACACGAGGTCTCTTGCTTTCATGGTGTGTCTCCTGATTGTCGTTGTCTGGATAGTCGCCTCTTATGCCCGCTTGGGCAAGTGCGAAGCCGCGCTCAGGTGCCGGTAAACTGCGGTTCGCGCTTTTCGAAGAAAGCGGTGGCACCCTCGGCGTGATCGTTGGTACGTGCGGTCACGCACAGGGCCTCGGTTTCGAAGTTCATCATGGTCTCGAGCGAAGATTCCATGCCGCGGTCGAGCATGGTCTTGTGCATCTGGACGGGCAGGGGGGCGCGGCTGGCAATACGGCGCGCGAGCTTCTCGGCTTCGTCGCGAACCTGACCGGCCGGGACGACGCGATTGACCAGGCCGATACGCCAGGCTTCCTGGGCATCGACGAATTCGCCGGTGTAGGCCAGTTCGCGGGCACGGGCGAGGCCGACCTTGCGCGGCAGAAGCCAGGTGCCGCCATTGGTGATCGTGACGCCGACATTAACCTCGGGGAAACCCAGCAATGTGTCTTCGGCGGCAACCACCAGATCGCAGGCCAGCGTCACCTCGCAGCCTGCACCTACGGCAACGCCCTGCACGGCGGCAATCACCGGGAAACGCGCCTTGCGTATCAGGCGGGTGGTTTCCTGCAGGAGTTTCTGGTTCTCGTGCAGATCGCCCAGGGTGTAGCCGCCGGAATTGAACTGCTCGACATGTTCAACCATCTCGCCGACATCGTGTCCGGCTAGAAACCCACGGCCTTCGCCGGCCAGGATCAGGCAGCGGATGTCACGATCGTCGACCAGTTCGCGCAGATGGGCGCCGAAGTCGTGCCAACCCTGGCTCGACATCGCGTTGAGTTTTTCGGGCCGGTCGAAGATCAGCCAGGCAAGAT
>JABIUG010000308.1 GCA_018700655.1 Rhodospirillaceae bacterium
CAACCTCCCCGACACGCCAGCCAGACCGGCGCGCGGCCATCAGTGGCCGAACCTGAAAGAAGCTTTTTCCTCAGTGGACAAGGCGTCAGGCCTGGCGGGCACGTTTCAGGAGGTCACGGGTGATCACCACGTTCTGAATCTCGGTCGCCCCGTCGAGCCATTGGGCCATTCGTACACCTGCAAGGTGACGCGCCAGCGGGTGGCCATCGTCAACGCGGAATCCACGAGCACCCATGACCTGCATGCAGTCGCTGATCGCTTTCCAGGCGGCACGCGTGGCGAACTTCTTGGCGTGGGCACAGGCGATCATCGCATCCTCGCCCCGGTCGAACACCTCGGTCGCATGGCGTGTCAGCAGGCGTGAAGCTTCAAGATCGGTCGCGGCATCGGCCAGCATCCATTGAACACCCTGAAAATCACCGATCGTCTGGCCAAAGGCTTCGCGCCCGGTCACGGCTTCAAGGGCATGATCGAGCGATGCCGACATCATGCCACAGCACATCGCAGCGACCCCTGCTCTGGCAATGTTGATGCCCGCCATGGCACCTTTGAAGGCATCTTCCGGACCATGAATCATCGCTTCACGGGCGACCCTGACACCGTTGAAACGCACGCCACAGGCCCCGACCGAATGGCCCCCCATCATGGTGTATGCCGGTAAACGCTCGACGCCCGGCGCATCGCCTTCCACCAGAAATGCCGCAATACCGCGCCAGCCCAATGAGGCATCGGTCTGGGCAAAGACCTTGAAGAGCCCCGCAGCAACACCGTTGCTAATCCAGGCCTTTTCACCGTCGATCACCCAGCCATCGCCATCGCGCCGCGCAGTCGTCGCCACAGCTGCGGCGTCACTACCTGCACCGGGTTCCGTCAGGAGGAAAGCGCCGATCAGACGCCCAGCCATCAGGTCATCGAGGTAACGTGATCGCTGCTCGTCGCTGCCCGCATTTGCCAGGCTGCCCGTGAAGTTGGCATGAACCGTAAGAGCAAAGGCCAGCCCCATGTCAGCCGCTGCGATAAGGGAAAAGGCATCGGCCGCCTCGCTCAGCCCATACCCCAAGCCGCCCAGTATCTTGGGCACCAATATGCCGGCCAGACCAACATCGCCGGCGGCAGACATGGCCTCACGAGGATACCGTCGTTCTGCTTCCCAGCTTGCCGCATCGCCCATGGCGTCACGACAAAAAGCCTGCACAAGTTCGTTCATCAGGGATCCTGCAGCAGATTGCATGCATCTGCGACACACTGTTCCAGTGCCACCTTGGTGCGACCGCCATAGGCCCCATCGGCCGGGCCCGGTTCATAACCACGTGCCGCCAGCCTGGCCTGATAGGCCTTGACGAGGCCATCGCCACCCAAGGCAATGGCCGCCTCGAAGCCAGCCAGCGCCGCATCAGTTTGGCCCAGAACAGCGAGAATCTGCGCCCGTGTCGCCAACGCGGCAGGCCTCTCGGGTGCCATTACAACAGCCATCTCGGCATCGGCCAGCCCAGCTCCACCATCTCCCATCAGGGTTCTCGTCCAGGCTCGGTCGAGCAGAGCAAGGACATGGGATGGATTGCTGAGCAAGGCGGTGTTGTAGTCGGCAATCGCCGCGTCATAGTTGCCAAGCAGAGTCTGCGACCAACCGCGGTTGGTCAGCAACACCGGGTCGAGAGGATTGACCGCAACCACGATGTCATATTCAGCGACCGCCTCGGCATGGCGGCCCAGAGCGGAATAGGTGTTAGCCCGCTCGAAACGCAGTTGCACCAGGTCGGGCTCCAGATTGACGGCGCGTGTGTAATCGTCCAACGCACCGTTCAGATCACCAAGATCGAACTTTGCTGTGCCCCTGCCATAGATCGCTGCCACGTTGTTGGCGTCGAGTTCGATAGCATGATCGAGATCAGTCAGCGCGTGATTGGGGGCGCCGACGGCAACCAGAATGTTGCCGCGGTTGGAAAGCGCCGCAGACATTGTTCCCGGCGCAAGATCACCTTCATCGATGCATAGCGTGAAGGCATCAATCGCGCTCTGCACATCACCGGCACGCCACGCCTCACCGCCCGCCGTGCAGTCGGTGACATCTTCGGCAGCACTGGTTTCAACCAGTGCAACAACCGCCAACAATGCGGCCAGAAGGGTTTTCCCATGTCTCACGGCGGGGCTCCGGTCTCACTGCGCCGCATATAACACGTCACGGCGCAGAGGTCAGACCCGAGCACGCACGAAAACACCATCGCACGGCTGAACTGTGTGGATGATCAGCGCAAATATTGCCAGATTAGGCTGTACCAAGCGGATCAGCGCCATAGTCGTTGGCTCCATCCGTGCCCCGCAGGAACAGAATCTCGATCATTGGCCAGATGTTCAGAATAGGCACGAACACCAGCAGGTAGAACCAGCCTGAGCGTCCACGATCATGAAGACGCTTCACAGCGATCGCCAATGCGGGCCACACAATTGCAAGCGAATAAATTAATGTCAGGACCGGCATTCCACTATCTACAGAGCCGAATACGATCGCATCGAGAACACCCACAACGATCGAGCCGACCATGAACGCAAGGGCCGTCATCCAATAGGGTTGTCTGTTGAGTCGACCTTCGAAAGAAAGCAGCAGCCATTTGTAATCCATTCTATTCCCCAGTTCCCCTTGTAGTAGTGCAGTCTTGACCGAATCAGCCAACCCCATAATTGTACCCTATTTCCGGGTCTGCCGACTGTGACGATCATCGCATCTCCCAAGCTTGCCGCAACCCTGGAAAATACATCCATTCACCTATGGTTGAACAGATCTCGAGTTTGACGGGAAAGCCGATGAGTTAACCTCGAGACTTTCGGGGGCCCTGCGAGCACGGCAAGTCCATTCGCCAAAGTGTCTTTGCTCTGGAACAATGTGCCTGACTTCGCGGAGCATAGTCTGTTTCCGATCCGCCGCAGCGATGGAGAGCCATGCCGTCTCCACGCCTGGTCACAGGCACTGTGCCTTACCGCGCTGATGCAAAGAGGAGCTTCTCAAGGTGACAGATGAATACGCCCGCCCGACACCAAAGAACCTGCGTTATGCCGTCGCTGCGGCGGCATCGGGGCCTGAAAGCACCACAGGTCTGATTCTGACCGAAGTCGCACGCCGCCTGCAGGCTGAAGGGCATCGTCTTGCCGGTACGGTCCAGATCGAGGCCGATCGTAATCCCGGTGAAGCCTGCGACATGGTTCTTTCCGTTCTGCCGGATGGCCCGAGGATCGACATCACCCAAAATCTGGGCCGCGACACCCAAAGCTGCCGTCTCGACCACCAGGCGTTGGAGGAGGCAGCTTCTCTGATCGACGGCACCCTGAACGAAGAGACGCAGTTTCTGATTATCAACAAGTTCGGCAAGCGTGAGAGCGATGGTGCGGGATTCCGCCAGACCATCGCACATGCGGTCGAACTGGGCGTTCCCGTGCTGCTTGGAATCGGCTCGAAAATCCACCCCGCACTGGAAGATTATGTCGGCGAGGACCTGATCATCCTGCCCGAAGATGCCGATGCCATCCTGCAGTGGTGCCACACCTGCCTGGGCGAACACTGAAACCCTACGGCTTTGCATTTGGCAAACACGGTCACCGGGCCTTTGTTGAGTCTTCTATCGTCTGTATCCATGCTGCCCAGCTCTATGGTCTTTGAGC
>JABIUG010000309.1 GCA_018700655.1 Rhodospirillaceae bacterium
GAAATCATTGGTGGCCGGGCGCGATCTTCCGGCCGGCCATGTGCTCGCCGGTGATGACCTGATGGCCAAACGCCCCGGTGACGGCATTCACCCCAATCGGATCGATGATGTCCTGGGCATGCGCCTGAAACAGGCGATTGCTGCCGATGAACCCCTGGCGATGGCGCTGCTGGAGCGCGCGGAATGACGCGTCGGGTTTCCATCCCGATCGCGACTCGCGGAAATTACGCCAAGACGAAGTCGATCGTTGCGGCGATTGATGAGCGCTTCGACATCAATGCAGAAACCGTGCTGACCGGTGGCGCGATCCTTGCCCGCTTCGGCGGGTTCGGGGAAGTCATGAAGGCTGAGGGTCGTGAGGCCGATCATGTCGTGCCTTACCTGGTGGATGGCGAGACGCCGATGGCAATGGCGAAATCGTCGGGCCAGGCGACGATTGAACTTGCCGAATTCTTCGGCAGAACGAGGCCCGATATCGTTTTTGTCATTGCTGATCGTTATGAGGCGCTGGCTTTCGCGCAGGCCGCAATGTGCCTCAACATTCCCATCGCCCATCTCGAAGGTGGCGAAATATCGGGTTCGATCGACGAGCGTATCCGCCATGCCGTCACCAAGCTTTCCCATGTGCACTTCGTTGCGAGCGACGAGGCGGCTGAGCGAATCTGCCGGATGGGAGAAACACCTGACTCGGTACACGTTGTCGGCACACCCAGCTTCGATCTGGTGGGCGCGATGGATCTCGACGACCTCACGCCGCTCGCGGCTGCGCTGGCGCAAACCGGAAGTGGCTTTTCGATCGATCTGGACCAGCCTTTCGCGCTGGTCTCGCTGATGCCCGATGTCATGGATAGGGATGGTGGCGCCAATCTGGTCGAGGAAACAGGCGCTGCCGCCCTTGAGCTTGGCATGCAGGTCGTGTGGCTGGCGCCCAACATGGATGCCGGGTCGGATGTGATCGCCGATAATCTCAGGGCGTTCCGTGCGCGTCACGGCGATGCCCCGTTCTGTTTTCTTCCCAGCCTTCCGTTCGAGGCCTATGCACGCTGCCTGTCGCACTCCCGTTGTTTCCTCGGAAATTCTTCCTCGGGCATTCGCGAAGGTGCCTATCTCGGCGTTCCCGTGGTCAATGTCGGTACCCGTCAGACCGACCGCAGGCGTGGCCACAATGTGGTCGATTGTCCCGCCGAGCGCTCCGCGGTGATCGCCGCGGCCCGAGAACAGATGTCGCACGGCCGTTATCCCAGCGACCCTCTCTATGGTGACGGGCATGCCGGGGCCCGCATTGCCGAGGTCCTGGCGACCGTGCCGCTCGAACTCGACAAGCGGATGACCTATTGAGCACCCTGGCCCTGATCGCCGCGCGTGGAGGGTCCAAGGGCATTCCGCGCAAGAATCTGGCGCGTGTCGGGAACCGTTCGTTGGTGCGGCGTGCGGTCGACTCTGCTCTGGCCTCTGGTGTCTGCGACCACATTGTCTGTTCGACCGATGACGAGGAAATCGCCCGGGAGGCCAGGTCAGCCGGGGCTGATGTCCCGTTTTTGCGGCCGGCAGAGCTGGCCGGTGATACTGTCCCGGTGTTGCCGGCGATCCGGCACGCCGTGACGCAGTGCGAAGAACGCGGAGCCATATTCGACACCTTGATATTTTTGCAGGCGACCGTTCCCTTCCGGACCGGGGAAGAGATCGCGCAGGCGTTGGAGCTTTTCGTTGAGGGACGCCACAGGAGCGTGATAAGCGTCTGCCCGCTGGAGCGAAAGCCGCACAACATGTTCGTCAAGCGGGAAGGGCGGACGCTGGAGCGGTTGATCAGGATTCCCGCGCATACTTACGACAACCGTCAGGAGATGGTGGATCTGTGCCGCCTGGGAAACGGTGTCTATGTGGTGTCGCGCGATGATGTCATGAATGGAGAAATGTTAACTCCGGAACCCACAGGATACGTCGAAAGCGACCGCGTTCGCTCGCTCGACATTGATGATGAATTTGATTTGGCGCTTGCGCGGCTGATTGCCGATGAGCGGGGCCTTTGAACAGGTGAACCCCCTGGAAATGGAGTTTTCATGAGAGTCTTGGTTTTGGGCGGCGACGGCTATCTGGGATGGCCCACCGCGATGCATTTTTCGGCCCGTGGTGATGATGTCGCTGTGGTCGACAATTTCGCCAAACGCCAATGGGAGATGGAAGAGGGCATCGAGCCGCTGTTGCCGATCCCGCCGCTGCACAAGCGGGTGCGGGCCTGGCAGCGTGTTTCCGGGCGCGAGATCGGGCTTTATGTCGGTGACCTGATGAACCATCGGTTTGTCTACAAGGTGCTGCGCGAATTTCAGCCGGATGCGGTCGTTCACTATGGTGAACAGCCATCGGCGCCCTATTCGATGCAAAATCGCACGACCGCCGTCGATACCCAGATCAACAACATCGTCGGCACGCTCAACCTTCTCTTCGGCATGCGCAGCCATTGTCGTGATGCCCACCTGATCAAGCTGGGCACGATGGGTGAATACGGCACGCCCAATATTGATATCGAGGAGGGCTGGCTTGAGGTCGAACACAACGGCCGCAAGGACCGCATGCTCTATCCGAAAAAGCCTGGGAGTTTCTATCATCTCTCCAAGGTCCACGATTCGCACAATGTCGAGTTTGCCTGCCGGATCTGGGGCTGTGCCGCGACCGACCTAAATCAGGGTGTCGTCTATGGTGTCGACACAGAGGAGACAAAAGCCGATCCGGACCTGGCGACCAGCTTTCATTACGATCAGGTTTTCGGCACGGTGCTGAACCGGTTCCTGGTCCAGGCAGCCATCGGCGAGCCGCTCTCGGTCTATGGCAAGGGTGGCCAGACGCGTGGTTTCCTCAATATTCGCGACACGCTGAAATGTGTCGAACTGGCTGCTGACAATCCTGCCGCTGCAGGTGAATTCCGGGTCCTCAACCAGTTTACCGAACAGTTCTCCGTGCTCGATCTGGCGAACCGGGTCCAGGCAGTGGCCAAGGCTGCCGGCCATGACACCACGATCGTGAACACGCCCAACCCACGGGTGGAACTCGAAGAGCATTATTACAACGCGCGCCACTCGGGCCTGGTCGAACTTGGTCTCGAGCCACACCTGTTGGATGACGATGCTCTGGGAAAAATGTTCGCGACCGTCTCTGCCAATGTCGGTTCGGTTGATCGTAACGCTCTGGCGCCGACCATCCTCTGGGCACGTGATAGCAGAGCCTGTCTGTGTCCGGTTCCATGAAACGTGCACTGGTCTTCATCGACCATGACATGACGATCCGTCATTTCGTGAAGTCGCGTGCCTTCGCTGAGTTGGAGCGCGATTTCGAAGTGACCTATGTCGTCAATGTCGATCCACGTCCCAGGGGTCAATGGATCCACACCGACCCGGAATCGCTCGGCTTTGATCGCATGAAGGTTGTGCGCATTCCGCGCAAACGCATGGGTGAGTGGTACAAACTCTACGCCGTGTCGTTGCTGCAGAAACAACGCGGCACGGCGAATTACAAGGCGCGCAAGCAGCTCATGGCTTCGGTCAACGGACCCTGGCGGACGAAACTCTATGAGCTGCTGTCGTTGCCCGGGATCTTTTCGCGCTTTCGGCGACGTTACCTCGATCGGATGGGTGTATGGGCCCCCTTGCAGGAACTCATCACCCTACTGGATCCCGATGTATGCATTTATCCCTCGATGCTGACCGGGTACTTTATGAACGAGTTGCTTCTGCTGTGTCCCAGGCTCGGGATTCCGTTGTTGGTCCTGATGAACTCCTGGGATAATCCCAGCCAGAAGGCCGTGGTTACCGGAACGCCGGATCGGCTGGCCGTCTGGGGTGAACACACCAAACGTCATGCGATGGAGTTCATGCGTCTGCCTGAAGACCGCATCGAAATCTTCGGCGCTGCGCAGTTCCAAGTCTATCGTGAGCCCGTGACACAATCGCGTGCTGAATTATGCGAGATGTTCGGACTCCCCGCCGATGATCTCCCGGTTGTGCTCTATGCCGGGGTCTCGAAGTCGATCAATGAAACCCGGCATCTCAAGCTGCTCGACGAAGCGATTGAAAGCGGGCGTATGTTGCCTTGCCGCGTGATCTACCGGCCGCACCCCTGGCGCGGCGAACTGGTCGAGGGCGAAGAAAACTTCTTCGACGCCGGGCTCAAGCACGTCGTGATGGACCCCTGGATGGAGGACTACTACCGGCGTGTCGCGGTTGATGATTCCGACGCCTTCGAGATGGCCGACTACGACATCACGCGCAAGCTTCTCGGCCTGGTCGCAGGTTCGATCTCGACGCTTTCGACGATCCAGCTGGAGACGGTCCTGGTGGGCAAGCCGACGATTTCCTTCATGCCGACATCCGATGTGGACACCAAGTACGGAAAGTACAACGAGATCAGTCTCCGGTTGGCGCATTTCACCGATCTCTGGACTGCGCCCGGCGTGACGAGTTGCAGCGACGACGCCGCTCTGCCCGAGGCGGTCAACACCCTGTTGGAACAGGCAGGTGACGCAGAACTGCGGCAACGGATCGCCGAGAGGGGACGCTATTTCGCTGTTCTGGACGGCCCGACCTATGGCGAACGCCTTGTAGAACTGGCACTTCGTGTTGCCTGAAACCCTGCCTTTCGGATTGGCGGAACGGCCGATTTTCATTGGGGGCATGATGAAATCGGGCACCAGCCTGCTGCGTGTTCTGCTGGGCCAGCATCCTGATCTCTATGGGACCTTCGAAAGCCACTGGTTTGAAGATGCATTGCGTCTGGGCTGGTCGGATGCCGGATCCCGGCGTGTGACCTTTCTGCGTGAGTTCCTGGAGATCGACGATACCTCCTATGATGCAATGGTTGCAGCCAAGCGGGCCGAGCCTGCACGCGAGTTCATTGATATCGTCTACGAGGCCATGCTCAAACGAGAGAACAAGCGCCGCTGGCTCGACAAGACGCCGGACAATGTCTTGCACTTCGATGAAATCCGCAGGGTCTGGCCGCAGGCGACGCTGATTCATGTCACACGTGAGCCGC
>JABIUG010000310.1 GCA_018700655.1 Rhodospirillaceae bacterium
CCGACCAGACCTTCGGAAACATCGAACGTCAGCTGGCGATGTTTGGCGAACCACTCGATCACCCGGCTGACCACGGCCACGACTTCGGGGCCGATACCGTCACCGGGAAGCAGCAGGAGTTTTTTGTTGGCGGTCATGGGAGCCTCACGTCGTCTGCGGCGCGCGGTAAAACACGCCTTGTTCTTCTTTGGGTTTTGTTCAGAGCCAGGGGCGTTCTGCCGCGGTCTTTGCCTCAAAGGCAGAGATTGCATCGCCCTTCTGCAGGCTGAGCCCGATCGGGTCGAGGCCGTTCAGCAGACGGTGCTTGCGCTCGGGCTCGATTTCGAAAGTGATGGTCGTGCCGTCGGGGCGCGTGACCGTCTGGCTTTCAAGGTCGACCGTGAATCGCGCGTTGTGGCCGCCATCGGCATCTTTCAGCATGGCGTGCACATCGGCATGGGGAAGTTTGATCGCCAGGATGCCGTTGTTGACGCAGTTGTTGAAGAAAATGTCGGCAAAGCTCGGTGCGATGACACAGCGAATGCCGAAATCAAGCAGCGCCCAGGGCGCATGTTCGCGGCTTGAGCCGCAGCCGAAATTCTCATCGGCAATCAGGACCGAGGCGTTGCGATAGGGTTCGCGGTTGAGCACGAAATCAGGCTTCTCGCTGCCGTCATCGTTGAAACGCATCTCGTCAAAGAGATGGGAACCAAGGCCCGTGCGTTTGATCGTCTTGAGGTACTGCTTGGGAATGATCATGTCGGTATCGACGTTGATCATCGGCAGGGGCGCGGCAACGCTGGTCACGCTCGTGAACTTGTCCATCATCGTTCTCCTGACAGCGCTTAGCGCGTGAACTCGCGAACGTCGGTCAGCGTGCCCTTGATCGCCGCAGCCGCCGCCATGCCCGGACTGACCAGGTGGGTGCGTCCGCCACGGCCCTGACGGCCTTCGAAGTTGCGGTTCGAGGTCGAAGCACAGCGTTCGCCGGGCTCCAGCTTGTCGGCGTTCATCGCCAGACACATCGAACAGCCAGGCTCGCGCCAGTCAAACCCGGCCTCGATCAGAATGCGGTCGATGCCTTCGGCTTCGGCCTGTCTTTTCACCAGACCGGAACCTGGAACAACCATGGCATGCACGTTGCCGGCGACCTTCTGTCCCTCGGCAATGGCGGCAACCTCGCGCAGATCTTCGATCCGCCCGTTGGTGCACGAACCGATGAAGACACGGTCGATCGCGACATCGCTCAGCTTCGTGCCGGGCTTGAGGTCCATATAGGCAAGCGAGCGTTCCATCGCCGCACGATGATCGTGGTCGCGCGCATTTTCCGGATCGGGAACACTGCCGGTGATCGGCAGCACGTCCTCGGGGCTGGTGCCCCAGGTGACCTGCGGGTCGATATCGGCGGCAAGCAGTTCGATCTCGTGGTCATAGGTCGCGCCGGGGTCAGACGGCAGGCTCTTCCACCAGGCAACGGCCTTGTCCCAGTTGTCGCCCTTGGGCGCCATCGGGCGATCGTTCATATAGGCAAAGGTTGTCTCGTCGGGTGCAATCAGTCCGGCGCGGGCGCCGGCTTCGATCGTCATGTTGCAGACCGTCATGCGCCCTTCCATCGAAAGCGCCTGAACGGCCGAGCCGGCATATTCGATGACATGGCCGGTACCGCCTGCCGTGCCCAGCGCACCGATGATCGCAAGGACCATGTCCTTGGCGGTGACGCCGACACCGAGGTCCCCCACGACGGTCACACGCATGTTTTTTGCCGGGTGCTGGACCAATGTCTGGGTCGCGAGCACATGTTCGACTTCGGAGGTGCCGATGCCGAAGGCCAGCGCGCCGAACGCGCCATGGGTCGCGGTGTGGCTGTCGCCGCACACGATGGTCATGCCGGGCTGGGTGAAGCCCTGTTCGGGGCCAACGATATGAACAATGCCCTGGCGCGGATCGGTCATGCCGAAGAGCTCGACTCCGAATTCCTCGCAGTTGGACGTCAGGGTCTCGACCTGGATGCGGCTTTCCTCATCGGCGATCCCGGCACTGCGGTCCGTGGTGGGAACATTGTGGTCGGCAACCGCGAGCGTCGCCCCGGGCCGGCGCAAGGCCCGCCCGGTCTCGCGCAGACCTTCAAAGGCCTGCGGGCTCGTCACCTCGTGAACGAGGTGGCGGTCGATATAGAGAATGACCGTGCCGTCGCCATTGTCGGCGACAACATGGGCATCCCAGATCTTGTCGTAGAGCGTTTTCGGAGCGGTCATGAATCAGAATCCCATCCGGGTTCGCGGTCCGCGGACTGGGTCATGGCGTGTGCCTTCTGAACCGGCGCGCGGGCCGCCGAAAGAGTTGTTACTTGGCGACCTTCTTGGGGCGCTCGTCACGCTTTTCAGCGATACGGGCGGCCTTGCCTGTGCGGCCACGCAGGTAATAGAGCTTGGCGCGACGCACGGCACCGCGACGCACGACATCGATGCCGGCAATGCGCTGCGAATAGAGCGGGAAGACCTGCTCGACACCCTCGCCATAGGAGAGCTTGCGCACCGTGAACGAGGAGTTCAGACCGCGGTTTTTGCGCGCGATGCAAACACCTTCGTAGTTCTGGATTCGCTCACGCGTTCCTTCCACCACCCGCACGGCCACGCGAACGGTGTCGCCCGGGCCGAACTCTGGGTGGGCCTTGTCAGCGGTGAGCTGATCAATCTGCTGCTGCTCGATCTTTTCGAGAACGTTCATCTTTGGATCCTCCGTCGGCCTGCAGCCGTACTCTTCGTTCGAATTTACTCTTCGTTCGTCTGTGTCGCTCTGCGATGACGCCGCCAGAGATCCGGCCTGCGCTCGCGTGTCACCTCTTCGGCCTGCTCCTTGCGCCACTGGCGGACACGTTCATGGTGTCCAGAAAGCAGCACCTCCGGTACGTCGCGCCCTTCCCACGGGTTGGGCCGCGTGTACTGCGGATATTCAAGCAGTCCGGTCTCGAAACTCTCCTCAACCAAACCTTCCGGCGCACCCACCACACCTGGCAAAAGCCGGACGCAGGCATCGATCAGCACCACCGCCGCCGGTTCGCCGCCCGAGAGGATATAGTCACCGACCGAGATTTCTTCGAGTCCCCGTGCCTGGATCACACGCTCGTCGAGGCCTTCAAACCGGCCACAAACAAGCACCAGGCGCCGGATCGCACAAAGCTCCCGCACGCGCGCCTGATTCAGCGGGGCGCCGCGTGGCGAGAGATAGATCAGCGCTTCGTCCTCACCTCCGGTAGCCGTGGCATCAAGTGCCGAAGCCAAAACGTCGGGCCGCATGACCATGCCTGGCCCGCCGCCGAAGGGAGCGTCGTCAACGTTGCGGTGCTTATTACTTGCAAAATCGCGAATGTCCACCGTTTCCAGCGCCCAAAGGCCAGATTCCAGCGCCTTGCCCGGCAGGGACCCGCCCAAGGGGCCCGGGAACATCTCCGGGAACAGGGTCAGGACCGTCGCGGTCCAGGGAAACCGGGACTGCGACCCGCGTATTTCCTCAGACATCGTCAATCAACCCTTCGGGAGGATCGACAACCACGCGCCCGGCTGCCAGGTCGATCGTGGGAACCACTTCATTCGTGAAGGGCAGCATAAAGGTCGAGCGGTTGTTGGCCCTGACAACTTCGAGCAACTCTCCTGCACCGAAATCCAGCACCGCACGCACCGTGCCCAGCGGGCCATCCTGCTGGTCTACGACCGAAAGGCCGATCAGATCATGATGATAGAACTCATCGTCTTCAGGTTCGGGCATGCGCGAACGCGGAACAAAGAACCTGGTGCCGTTGAGAGCAGCAGCAGCATCACGGTCTTCGATGCCCTCGATCTTGACCACCACCTGGTTGGGCTTGGGATGTTCGATCACGCTCACGGATAACAACCTGCCTCCCGGTCCTGCGTGGAGTGGATTGAAGCCGGCAATGTCTGAGGGCGATTCGTTGTAACAGGTCAGCCGCAAGGCTCCGCGTACACCCTTGGGCGCACCGGCTACGGCAAGACAGACCCAATCCTTCGGGTCGGCCGAACCAGAATTAGGAGGACTTTTCCTCGGCATCGCCCTCACCGCCTTCCGCGGCAGCCTCGGCGTCATCGGCCGGTGCCTCAGCCTCGGCTTCAGCGGGAGCCTCTGCAGCGGCAGCGGCTTCGGCGGCAGCAGTCTCCGCCGCAGCAGCGGCTTCAGCGGCAGCGGCTTCCGCAGCGGCGGCTTCAGCCTCGGCGGCCTCTGCAGCGGCTTCGGCGGCCTTTGCAGCCTTCTCGACTTCGAGAACCTTCTGCTTGCCAATGCCCTTGGTGCGCTCGGGCATCGGGATGATCTCGGCGTTGCCAAGGAACACCGCGACACGATCGGTCGGCTGCGCACCCTGGCTCAGCCAGTACTTGATGCGGTCGACATTCATCGTCAGCCGTTCGGGATGATCAGCCGGCAGCATGGGCTGATAAAGCCCGATGCGCTCGATGAAGCGGCCATCGCGCGCTGAGCGCGACTCGGCAACAACGATACGGTACATGGGGCGCTTCTTGGCGCCGCCGCGAGAAAGGCGGATCTTCAACGACATCGACGTTTCGTCCTTCGTTTCACAAGGCCACCTCGGCACTGTCCCGTCTGACTTTCGGGGCCCAGTCGCCGCCAGCGGCAGCTAGTCAAGAAAACTCATGGATATGGGGCGCGCTACATAGGCCCGGAAGGCACCGTTGGCAAGCCCTTCCTTGGACCGCGACCAAAGCATTTCGAGTCAAGAGACCCTCAAACTGTGACATTCCGGCAACCATTGTCAGCCACCAGACCGTAGTCTACCAACCGAACTCCAAAAAAACACCAGCCAAGGAGCCAGCCGGCATGTCGGGACCAGGTGAGTTCAAGCCATACGATTCGGGCACGACGCCCCGCTTTCAGGAGATCGCGACGTTCATGCGCTCGCAACGCCACCCGATTGGCCCCGAAGTCGATATCGCGCTTGCCGGCGTGCCCTTTGATCTGGGCGCAACCTATCGGCTGGGTGCACGGCACGGCCCTGCCGTCACGCGCGAAGCCAGCCGTCTGATTCGTGCGGTCAATCCGGCAACCAAGGTTGCGCCGTTCCGGCTCTGCAACATCGCCGATGTGGGTGACGCACCGACCCACCCGATGAAAATCGAGGAAAGCTGCGACATGATCCAGGGTTTCTATGAAGAAATCCACGCAGCCGGCGCATGGCCGCTTTCGGTCGGCGGCGATCATACTGTGCCGTTACCCATTCTGCGCGCGATTGCCAAGGATCGCCCGCTGGGCCTCTTCCACGTTGATGCCCACGCCGACACGTTTGATGAATTCATGGGCACCAGGATCAACCACGCCACCTTCGTGCGCCGCGCTGTCGAGGAAAACCTGATCGATCCCAAGCGCACCATTCAGGTCGGCCTGCGCGGCACCCGGTACGGTGACGACGATATCGGCTATGGCAACGATGTCGGCATCACCATGGTGCCGATGGACGAATACGAAGCCATGGGCCGCGAGGCCTTCATCAAGCTGGCACTCGAAGTGCTGGGCGAAGAGCCCTGTTACCTCACCGTCGACATCGACGGCCTGGATCCGCGTGACTGCCCCGGCACCGGGGTGCCCGAGCCCGGCGGGATTTCCATGCGTGACATGCAGGTGATCTTCCGCTCCATGATGGGCGTCAACGCGGTGGGCGGCGACATCTGCGAGGTCTCACCCCCCCATGACCCGATCGGCATCACCTTCGTGAATGTGGCCAACATGATGTTCGAGATGGCATGTTTGATGGCGACAAACCGGAGCAAGTAACCCATGACCCAGGAATGGAATCTCGACGGGCGCCAGATCGTGAACTGGAAAACCTGCGACTGGCAGCCCTATCCTGCCCTCGATGGCGGAGATTCCAACCTGGAATGGCATCCGATTCGCGCCGAGGCCGGGCCCGGCAACGGCTACTATCTTCTCAAGGTCGCACCGGGCGGTGGCGCCAAGCTGCATGAACATACCGGCCAGGAAGAGTTCATCATGCTCGCGGGCGAACTGGTCGATGGCGACGGCACGGTTCTGAAAGAAGGCGATTGTGTCTCCTACGATCCGGGCACCCGCCACCGGACTACGTCGCCCAAGGGCTGCACCCTGCTCGCCTACATTGCAGCCCCGATCAACACGGTCGAAGGCGACGACGAGCTCGACACGATGAAGGCCGGGCGCAAGGTCGTGAACTGGCACGACGCCGGTTTCGCGCGTTACCCGTCCCTGCCCGAAACAGCCGATCCGATCGACTGGCATCCGATTCGCGCCAACGAGGAAACCGGCGAAGGTTTCTACATCGTGAAGTTCCATCCAGGCTCGAGTTCAGCCCTGCACGAACACACCGGCGTCGAAGAATTCATCATGCTCGACGGCACGCTGACCGATCCCGACGGCACGACCTATGGCACCGGCGACTGCATCAGCCTGCCCGCCGGTTCCGTGCATGGATCTTTCTCCGAGAAAGGCTGTGTCACCGTCGCCATGATCAGCGGCCCGCTGCGGACCCTGGTCTAGACTGCTTTCTTTCCCCGCTGTGACGGCGATGGAAGTCGATCGTGACCTTGCGCAACAGGGAAACGACGATCAACCCGGCAATCCAGACCGGAATGCCCAGATGAATCGCATCTGACAGGTCTCCCAGGGAAAACTGCGCCGTCTGCTGACCCGCGACCAGATAACCCTCCATCATTGCAAGCAGGCCGAACACCCCCGGCGACAGCCGGAACGACGAACCAGACAAGCCAAAGCCTACCAAATACCCGTGCCGACGTTGCTTCCCGCACGGGTCGATTGCCGCGGCAACGTACAACGTCTGGCGCCACCGCATCGGTCACCTGCTCATCGCCTTGAGCACATGATCAACCACCCAGAGCGCACAGGCCACGCCGGTCAACAAGAGCCAGAGACCCGCCACCAGGAAGGTCGTGTCCAGCGCCATCGCGGTGCCCTGCTGGCCCGTCACGGTTCCCATGCCGGGCAGCACCAAACCACACAACAGGGCAACGCCTGCAATCACGATAAAAGGCCAACGGAACCACGTGATCAGGGCTGACATGGGTTTCCCCTTTACGGGGAGACACTTCCCCGGCGTCACTGTGTTGAACAATCTCGCTTCAGGTATTTTATTAAACATTGTATAATATATGAAGTTCGATCATCCGATTTCAAGCCGGGAACCGAATTTATTGTGCCTGGCCGATGTCCACGCGATGACCGGAGCGTACGGCGGGGCGGTAGTCCCACAGGGCCATGTGCTGGGCGGCACGGTTGTCCCAGAACGCCAGTGCGTTGGCGCTCCGGCGGAAACGGCACTGAAACCGGGGCTGCTCGGTGAGACGGTAGAGGAACGCCAGCAGGGAACGGCTTTCGGCCGGCTCCAGCTCCTTGATGTGGCTGGTGTAGGAGCGGTTGACGTAGAGCACCTTCGCGCCGGTCTCGGGATGGGTCGTAATGGCGGGATGTTCGGCCCGCACTTCCGGCCAGGAACCATCGTCGTAGACATAGCTGTGGACCGCGGTCAGCGTCTCCAGCCAGCG
>JABIUG010000311.1 GCA_018700655.1 Rhodospirillaceae bacterium
CGGCTCTGCCGCAGCCAGAGCAAATCGCCGCCGCCGCGCGCGACGTTTGTTACGCCAACGACTGACCTGGCCAAAAACTGACTTGGTGAGTCCGGGAGGACGCCGATGCCGATCAAGATCACGATGCCCCAGCTTTCACCGACCATGACCGACGGCACGCTCGCGCGCTGGCTGGTCAAGGAAGGCGATGCCGTATTATCGGGTGACATTCTGGCCGAGATCGAGACCGACAAGGCGACCATGGAGGTCGAATCAATCGATGAGGGCACCGTCGGCAAGATCCTGATCGCCGAAGGTACCGACAATGTGCCCGTCAACGAGGTGATCGCCGTTCTGCTGGAAGAAGGCGAAGACAGCGCTGCACTCGACGGCCTCAGCACCGCAGCCCCAGCGCCTGCCGCAGAAGCCCCCGAGCCCGCCGAAGCGGTTGCCGAAGCAACTCCGGCTGAACCCGCAGCGGCTCCATCGGCAGTCCCTGCGGTAGCAGAACCCGACGACGACAGCCGGGTCAAGGCCAGTCCGCTGGCACGCAGCATGGCGCGCCAGGCTGGATTGAGTCTCTCTGCTCTTTCAGGAAGCGGTCCGCATGGTCGCATCGTCAAACGTGATGTCGAAGCCGCCCTTGAAGGCGGTGTGGCCGCCGCGCCTGTTGCAGCGTCACGCCCAGCGGCCGTCCCACCTGCGCCGCCGCCTGCCGGCGCCGCCTATGAGGAGATCAAAGTCTCCAACATGCGTCGCGTCATCGCCGAACGCCTGCAGGAAGCCAAACAGACGATTCCGCACTTCTACTTGACGGTCGATTGTGAGCTCGATCGCCTGCTGGCGTTGCGCAAGGACCTCAATGGTCGCAGCGATGCCTACAAGATCTCGGTCAACGACTTCGTCATTCGCGCGTTGGCGCTTGGATTGAAGCAGGTAACCGAGGCAAATGCCCAGTGGGCCGGTGATGTCGTGCGTCGTTTCACTTCGGTCGATATCGCGGTCGCGGTCGCAATCGACGGAGGGCTTGTCACGCCGGTCGTGCGCAGCGCCGAGACCAAGGGCCTGGCCACGATTTCGGAAGAGATGAAAGATCTCGCCGCGCGCGCGCGCGAGGGCAAGTTGATACCTGAGGAATACCAGGGAGGCGGCTTTTCCCTCTCAAATCTCGGCATGTACGGGATCAAGCAGTTCGACGGTGTGATCAATCCGCCCCAGGCCGGGATCCTGGCCATCGGCGCGGGCGAGCAACGTGCCGTCGTGAAGGATGGCGCGCTCGATATTGCGACGGTCATGAGTTGCACCGTGTCGTGTGACCATCGCGTCATCGACGGCGCGATCGGCGCCAACCTTCTGACCGCTTTCAAGGGTTACATCGAAGACCCGCTCACGATGCTGCTTTAACGGAGATCAAGATGGCGCAGGACAGCTTTGATCTGGTGGTCGTCGGCGGCGGGCCGGGTGGTTATGTCGCGGCAATCCGCGCAGCACAGCTCGGCATGACGACAGCGGTGGTCGAGCGCGAACACCTGGGCGGCATCTGCCTCAACTGGGGCTGCATCCCGACCAAGGCGCTTCTTCGTTCGGCCGAAGTCATTCACCTGATGAAACATGCCGAGGAGTTTGGCCTCAAGGCCGACAACATCAGCTTCGACACCAAGAAGGTCGTCGAACGCAGCCGCAAGGTCGCCGGCCGTCTCTCGAAAGGTGTCGGTCACCTCCTGAAGAAAAACAAGGTCACGGTGATCGACGGCGAGGGCCGTCTCGTCGGCAATGGCAAGGTCGCTGTCGCCAAGGACGGCAAGGACGTCACGACGCTGACAGCCAAACACACCATCCTGGCGACCGGCGCGCGAGCGCGCGACCTGCCCAGCATCAAGGCCGACGGCAAGACCATCTGGTCCTACCGCGAAGCCATGGTGCCCGAAGCCATGCCGAAATCGATCCTGGTGATCGGCTCAGGTGCCATCGGGATTGAATTCGCCAGCTTCTATCGGGAAATGGGGGCTGAGGTCACCGTGGTCGAAGTGGTCGACCGGATACTTCCCGCCGAAGATATCGAGATTGCACAGATCGCGCACAAGGCCTTTGAGAAGCAGGGCATGACGATCATGACGGGCGCAAAGGTCTCAGCCGTCAGAAGCTCCACATCAGGCGCCAAGGTCGATGTCGAGGATAGCAAGGGAAAGACCCTGACGCTGGACGTCGAGAAGGTCATTCTGGCCGTGGGAATCATGGGCAATGTCGAGAACATCGGCCTTGAGGGCACAAAAGTCGTGGTCGATCGCGGTCATGTCGTGGTCAACGAATGGCTCGAAACCGGAGAACCCGGCGTCTACGCGATCGGTGACCTGGTCGGCCCGCCCTGGCTGGCGCACAAGGCGAGCCACGAGGGTGTCATTTGCGTCGAGAAGATCGCCGGGCTCGAACATGTCGAGCCGCTCAACACCGCCAACATTCCCGGCTGCACCTACTGCAGCCCTCAGATCGCCAGCATCGGCATGTCCGAAGCCGCGGCCAAGGAAGCCGGCCACGAGATCAGGCTTGGTCGGTTCCCGTTCATGGGCAATGGCAAGGCGATTGCGCTGGGTGATGACCGGGGCCTGGTCAAGACCGTGTTCGACGCCAAGACCGGCGAGTTGCTGGGCGCACACATGGTCGGCGCCGAAGTAACCGAGCTGATCCAGGGTTATGCTGTGGCCAAGACGCTTGAGACTACTGAGGCTGAACTGATGCACACCGTCTTCCCGCATCCCACGCTTTCGGAAATGATGCACGAGGCCGTGCTCGCAGCCTATGATCGGGCAATCCACTTCTAGGTCGCGTCATAGACGATCGCAGTTAGAGGAACGCAGTCATCACCAAGGTTTCACTCATCGACGACGCAGGCGGTTCGACCCGTCCGCGTCACCCCGAAAAGGCCTGGAAACCGGCCAGTGCGCCAATGCGCAAGCCGAAATGGATCAGGGTCAAGGCGCCGGGTTCGCCTGCATTCCACGATACCCGCAAGATGATCCAGAAGGCAGGCCTTCACACCGTCTGTGAAGAAGCGGCCTGTCCCAACATCGGTGAATGCTGGGCCGAAAAACACGTCACGGTCATGATTCTGGGCGACACCTGCACGCGCGGCTGTACGTTCTGTAATGTCACCACAGGCAAGCCGGGGCCGGTTGATCACGCCGAGGTCGACCGTCTCGCAGATATGGTCAGCGGCCTTGATCTCAACCATGTCGTCATCACCTCGGTCGACCGGGATGATCTCGACGATGGCGGTGCCGGCCATTTCGTTTCCTGCATTGAAAAGCTGCGCAGCGCAGCGCCCGACACCACGATCGAGATCCTGACGCCCGACTTCCTGCGCAAGAAAGGCGCCATCGAAGAGGTTGCCCGCGCCAGGCCTGATGTCTTCAACCACAACCTTGAAACGATTCCGCGCCTCTATCGTGAAGTCCGGCCGGGTTCGCGCTACTTCGCTTCGCTGAACCTGTTGTGGCTGGTCAAACAGGTCGACCCGACGATCTTCACCAAGTCGGGCCTGATGGTCGGTCTGGGCGAGACACGCGATGAAGTCCTGCAGGTGATGGATGACATGCGCGAGGCCGGTGTCGATTTCCTCACCGTGGGCCAATACCTGCAGCCGACCCCGCAGCACCACACAATCGACCGCTTCTGGACGGCCGAAGAGTTCGAGGAGATTGAGAGGCTGGCTTACGCCAAGGGTTTCCTCATGGTCAGCGCGAGCCCGTTGACCCGTTCGTCGCACCACGCCGACCGTGATTTTGCGATCCTGAAACAACGCCGCGAGGCCGGCGCTCTCTGATGCCGGTCCATCACGAACAAAGACGGCTGCCGTGGCGCGCGGATCAGCTTTACGACCTTGTGGCCGACGTCGGCACATACCCAGAGTTCATTCCCTGGTGCATGGCGGCGCGTATCCGGAAACGCGAAGGCGACGTGTTCTGGGCCGATCTGGTGATCGGCTTCAAGATGTTCCGCGAGCGTTTCACTTCAAAAGTTGTCCTGACGCCGGGCGAACAGATCGATGTCAGCTACACCAATGGCCCGTTCAAGCGGATGCAGAATCGCTGGATGTTCATCCCACAGGATGACGGCTCCTGCCTGGTCGATTTCGACATCGATTTCGAGTTCCGCTCGATTGTCCTGCAAAAGGCGATCGGCGTGTTGTTCCATGAGGCGGTCCGCCGCATGGTGGGAGCCTTCGAGACGCGCGCCAGGGAACTCTACGGCCCGGGCGTGGCGTCGAATGAGCAGGGCGACAGCATCTAACAGGAGGTCAGTTATGGTCAAGGCGCTCGATTCAGTCGACATCCCGGGTTTCGGCAACGGTTTCATTCACGCCAGGAAGGGCCAGACTGTTCGCCTGATCGATGTCGAGGGCCATCAGGTCGCAGATGTCTGGGCGATCAGCACACGGGACCATGACGAATACATGAGTGCCGCCACAACACGCATGTTGACCGGACGTGTGTTTCCCAACGTCGGCGGTGTTTTCATGACAACCCGCGACCGACCGATCCTGACCTTCGCCAAAGACACCTCACCAGGTTTCCACGACATGCAATTTGCCTCGTGCTGCAGCGCGCTCTACGCCCGGCGCGGGCACAAGAATCACCCAAATTGCAGGGACAACTATTTCGCTGCGATCGAGCGTGCCGGTATCAAGCACGCCAACATTCCCGACCCGGTCAACATTTTCCAGAACACGCCGCCGCGACCGGACGGATCTTTTCTCTACGGTGCCGCTATGTCAGTCGCCGGCGATCATGTCGAGTTTCGCGCGGAGATGGATTGCATTGTTGTCGTTACGGCATGTTCCTCGGCACTGATCAACGCCGGGAAGTCGACGCCGCTGCGTCTGGAAACGTTCAAGGCTAAGGCACCCGCGGCTAGGAAAAAGGCCTGATCGTTCAGGCTTCGTCTTTGAGAAGTTCGAGGACCAGTTCCAACGCATCACGGACCGTGGCGAGGCGAACCGCCTGGCGACCGACATCGCCGTAGCGTTCGACCCGATGCCGTGTTGTGCCGCCCATTGCCGCTGTTAAGTGCACCAGCCCCGCCGGTTTTTCCTGGCTATCGCTTCCGGGTCCCGCAACACCGGTGACCGCAACAGCAACTCGCCCGGGATTGCGCTTCAGGGCACCCGCCGTCATGGCGCGCGCAACTTCTTGACTGACCGCTCCGTGTTTCATGATCAAATCGCGCGGCACACCCAACATTTCGGTCTTGGCTTCGTAGGAGTAGGTCACGTATCCCCGGTCGACGACATCGGACGAACCGGCAATTGCGGTCAACGCGCCGGCGATCAATCCGCCGGTACAGGATTCCGCCGTAACCAGCATCAAGCCGCGTTCGCGACAGCCCTGCAGAACCCTGATGGCAAGCGCCTGGATTGTTTCGTCGAACATCTCAGGGCACCAGATAGGAAAGCGCAAAGACGCACAACGCTGCCGCCACGCCGGCTGCAACATCGTCGAGCATGACGCCCAGAGCACCGGGAACCTTGCGATCCAGCATCCCGATGGGGCCGGGTTTCCAGATGTCGAACAGGCGAAACAGCAGAAACGCAGCAAGCCACAGGAGCGGTGAAAACAGGGCAGGGATCAGGGCGATCAGTTGACCGGCGACCTCATCAACCACGATCGACGCATGATCGTGACCGGCATCATCCGGGAAGCCCCTGATCAGGCGATGCGTCTCCCAAGTTCCAAACGCAAAGATGGCCACTGCGGCACCCAACAGGCCCCACGGCCCGGCGAGATAGAGAATACCTACGCCCAACGGCAGCGCCGCGACCGAACCCCAGGTGCCGGGGGCAGGGCGTATCAGGCCGACACCAAACCAGGTCGCGACAAGCGCGCCGGGTGTGCGCAGGCCGACACCGTCTGGCAGGCGCTTTACGTCCATGGCACCGGCATCGCGATCGTCACGACGGCCTGTCCGGCGATACCTTCACCGCGCCCGGCGAAACCCAGCCCGTCAGTTGACGTCACTTTGATGTTCACACGTGTGGCATCGACACCCAGAAGTTCTGCAATGCGCACCTTCATCGCGGATTGATAGCGTGCAAGGCGCGGCTTCTCACAGATCAGCGTGATGTCGGCGTGGATCAGCCTGGCCTGGTGTTTGTCCATGAGGTCACAGGCCACCGCGACCAGGTCGCTTGATGCGCGGCCCTTCCAGGCGGGATCACCGACCGGGAAATGGGTTCCCAGATCACCTTCGCTCATCGCGCCCAGCATGGCATCGACCAGAACATGGAGACCGACATCGGCATCGCTGTCTCCGTCCAGAGTCTGGTCATGTTCGATCCGGATACCACACAGCATGACGTGATCACCCGGTGCGAAGGCATGCACGTCCAGGCCGGTTCCGGTACGGGTTTCTTCGCGACCCAGGCGTCGCGCCGCTGCATCAAGATCGTCTGCCATCGTCACCTTCATGTTTCCCGGGTCGCCCGCCACCGTGTGAATCATTATCCCTGCTGCTTCCGCCACGGCAGCGTCGTCCGTCAACTCCTGGCCGGAGGCGGCCTCATGGGCTTCCAGAAGTGCCTGAAAGACAAATGCCTGAGGTGTTTGTGCAAGACCCAACGCGCTGCGATCCAGCGTTTCGGTAATGATCCCGGCATCGGTACGTTTGACCGTGTCCGTGACCGGGAGCAGGGGGATTACACCTTGTGCCCCTTCTTCGAGCGCGGCGCGCAGGCGCGCAATCAATTCGGAGGTCACGAAGAGCCGGGCAGCGTCGTGAACCATGACGTAACGCGGATTATGTGGCGCCAGGGCGCGCAGACCGTTCAGGACAGACTCCTGACGCGTCACGCCACCGGCGACAGGGTCGAGCAGGTCGAGGCCTGAAGCGGCCTCTTCGTAATAGTCCTGGTGCCCGGGATCGAATACGACCTGAACAAGCCCGACATCGGTCGAGGCCATGAGATGGTGCAACGTCCAGACCAGCATTGGTCGCCCGACAAGTGGGCGATATTGCTTGGGAACACCTGCTCCTGCGCGCTCACCGCGACCGGCTGCGACGATGACGGCGGCGATTTTGTCCATGAAAATCCGTGTCGGCGGGTTTGGTCGCGCAGGATAGGTGAAGCAACAACCTTCGTCGACGACGACGTGTTGCGTTTACGTGGGGCAGGAAAATGATCTAGATACAGGCATGGCATCACAAATCTGGCCCCACCTTGTTGTTCTGGCATTGTTGTTTCCGGCCGTAGTCGTCGGTCTGCTTAGCGACGCCCAACGTTCCGGCCCGTTCTGGTCGGCATTTGGCATCGCAGCCCTGGCTTCGACCGCCTGGACGGCTGCCCAGCTAGGCCCGTCGTGGAGCACCGGCTTTGCCGCCGCGTTGTGGCTGACAGTGGCCGCGAGTTTTGTGATCTTTCTGATCCTGTGTCTGGTGATGACCGAAATTCCTCGGCTTGGCGGCCTTCTCGCGCCCTATCTCGCGTTTCTGTCAGTCATCGCCGTCATCTGGAGTCAAGCACCGGCGCAGCCGACGAGCGATGGGATCGCGCTTGGATGGTTCGGCGTTCATATTGCGCTGTCGGTTGTCACCTACGTCTTTCTGACCCTCGCCGCCGTTTCCGGCGCAGCCGTCGTGCTGCAGGAACGTGCTCTGAAACGGCGTGCGCCAAGCCGGCTGACACGCCTGCTGCCGTCACTTGCCGACAGCGAGCAGCTTGAGTACCGGCTGCTCGGGGCGGGTGAAATTGTCCTGGCGGCAGGCATCGCAACAGGCATGGGCGCCCAATATGCAGCTGACGGCGGGCTGCTTGATTTCGGCCACAAGACTATCCTGACGCTGGCCGCATTCGTCGTGATCGGCGCCCTGTTGCTGGCGCGAATACTGTGGGGCACGCGAGGACGACTGGCCGCACGTTACGTGCTGATCGGCTACCTTCTCGTGACGCTCGCCTATCCCGGCGTGAAGTTTGTCACCGACGTCCTGATGGGCTGATCCCGATTGCCTTTTGCCTGATCCGGGCGTAAAAACTGCTCATTAATTGGGCAAACATGGCGCGTGCCAAATAAATGACCATTCAACTCGGTAACATCACTCTGGAGAACCGTGCGCTTCTGGCGCCGCTCTCGGGCATTACGGATGTCGCCTTCCGTCGCATCGCCCGCCGTCTCGGCGCAGGTCTGGTGTTTTCGGAAATGGTCGTGGGCAGCGAACTGTTGTCTGGCTCGCGCGAAGGCCTTCGCCGCGCGACCTTCAGTGATGACGAGGTCCCGATTGCGATTCAGCTCGCGGGTAACGAACCTCTGGCCATGGCTGAAGCAACACGTGTGGCCTGCGGCATGGGTGCCGAGATCATCGATATCAACATGGGTTGTCCGGCCAAGAAGGTCTGTAACGGCTACGCCGGCTCGGCGCTTATGCAGAAACTTAATCTTGCGACACAAATCATTGAAAGTGTTGTCAAAAACTCTGAAGCGCCCGTCACACTGAAAATGCGCACCGGCTGGGACGAGCAGAACCGCAACGCCCCCGAACTGGCAAAGGCTGCCCAGGGCCTCGGGGTCGCGATGGTCACCGTTCACGGGCGTACACGCAACCAGCTCTATAACGGCCAGGCCGACTGGGCTTTCGTGCGCCGGGTCAAGGAAGCGATCACGATTCCACTCGTGATCAATGGCGATGTCGCCAGCCTCGCGGACGCTCGGCAAGCCCTTGATATCTCTGCTGCAGACGCCGTCATGATCGGACGCGCCAGTCAGGGTCGCCCGTGGCTGGCCGGAGAAATTGGCGCCGGCCTCGAGGGCCGCGCCTACACCGTCCCCGAAGGTGAAGAACTCTGCGCCATCGTGCTGGAACACTTCGACGGCATCCTGAGCCATTACGGCTGTGTGCACGGCGTTCGCTGTTTCCGAAAACATTTCGCCTGGTATGTTGAACCGTTTGCTCATGGACCAGCGGCACGCAAACGCCTGAACAGGCTGGAAGACCCCGGCGCGATCGCAACCGTGATTCGCGAGACCTTTTCCGGCGACAACACAGCGCTGGCGGCATGAGTATCGTATCGCTCCAATCGGATGCTCAGGCCGCGATTTCGCTCGATGCATGGGAACTGCTCGACCGTCTCCCGGACGCCATTCTGGTGGTCGAAACCGGCGGTGGCCCGGTGCTCTGGACCAATGCCGCAGCCGAAGAGCTTTTTGGGCTCGGCCGCACGCAGGTCAACGGGCGCTCGCTCGATCAACTCCTGGGAGCAGGTTCCACCCTGGCGGGGCTGTGCAATTCCATTGGTCCCGAGACCTGGTCGCTGCGCGAGCGCGCACTGCGCCTCACCGGCAAGCCGCCGCTGAAAGAAGGGCTTTACGACGTTCAAATGACTCAGGACGGAACGGCTGGCGATGCGGTTGTCATCAGTCTGCGCGAACAGGGGCTGGGCGAGCGCCTCGAGGGGCTGACCCAAAATCGCGGGACCGTGCGTACGCTCTCGGGCCTGGCGGCGGCATTGGCCCATGAGGTCAAGAACCCGCTTTCGGGTATCCGTGGCGCTGCGCAGTTGCTCGAGACCGCTGTCCCGGCAGAAGACAGTGAACTGGCCCGACTGATCGCCGATGAGGTCGACCGGATCTGCGCACTACTCGACCGCATGGAGGCATTTTCGGACCGTCACCCGATGCCGCGCAAACCTCTGAACATCCACGAGGTGCTCGATCATGTCGTTCGGCTCGGCAGGGCAGGTGCGGCCTCAGAACTCACCGTTGTCGAACGATACGACCCGTCCCTGCCGATGGTTGAAGGCAACCGGGATGCGCTGGTTCAGGTTTTTCTCAACCTCATCAAGAATGCATCCGAAGCCTGCGGACCCGGCGGCACCATCACGGTCACGACGGCCTATGACGGAAGTATCCGGCATGGCGCGTCGCAGGGCGGCGGACAACTCCTGCCGCTGACCGTGACGATCGCCGATGATGGTTCCGGCATACCGGAAAACCTGCGTGCCGACCTGTTCGAACCCTTCGTCAGCGGCAGTGAGACCCGCTCGGGGCTTGGCCTCTCGCTCGTCGCCAAGATCGTCGACGGCCATGGTGGTATCGTGACGGTCGAGAGCGAACCCGGTGCAACCGCCTTCCGGGTGGCGCTTCCTCTGGCCGGGAACGGGGCGGCGTCATGAATCCCAGCCGCGTCCTGATTGCCGATGATGACCGTGCCGTGCGCCTGATCATGGAACGCGCCCTGCAGCGCGACGGCCACGAAACCCGCTCGACCGACAAGGCCGCAACCTTGTGGAGCTGGATCGATGAGGGCGAGGGCGATCTCGTAATCACCGATGTCATCATGCCCGACGGTAACGGACTTGAGCTGCTGCCGCGGATCAACGCGCGGCGTCCTGAAATGCCGGTAATCGTGGTCAGTGCCCACAGCACTCTGATGACTGCGGTCAAGGCAGCCCAGAGCGGGGCCTATGACTATCTCGCGAAACCGTTCGACATCGACACCCTGTGCACGACCGTCGCGCGCGCCCTGGCTGATCCCCACCAGCCGGTTCAAGAGCAGGGCGTCGATGAAGAAACGCCCCTGATCGTGGGTCGTTCTCCGGCAATGCAGGACATCTTTCGCGCCATAGGCCGACTGGCCTCGACCGATCTCACAGTGATGATCGAAGGAGAGTCCGGCAGTGGCAAGGAACTGGTCGCCAGAGCCCTGCACGATTATGGCCACCGCCGGGGCGGCCCCTTCGTTGCCGTCAACATGGCAGCGATCCCGCATGATCTGATCGAAAGTGAACTTTTTGGTCATGAGCGTGGCGCCTTCACCGGTGCGAGCCAGCGCCGCGACGGCCGATTTGCCCAGGCACAGGGGGGCACGCTGTTCCTTGATGAAATCGGCGACATGCCGCCTGAAGCTCAAACCCGTCTGCTGCGCGTCCTTCAGGAAGGCGTCTTTGCTCCGATCGGCGCGCGCCAGACGATCAGGACCGATACGCGGATCATCGCCGCGACACATCGCGATCTCTCGGCCGCGATCCGCCAGGGGCGGTTTCGTGAGGATCTGTTCTACCGTCTCAATGTCGTTCCCATCAAAGTGCCCGCGCTGCGCGAGCGGCGCGAGGACATCGGGCTTCTTGCCCAACATTTCCTCCAGGCAGCGATGGATGCTGGCTTGCCTGTCAAAACCATCAGCCGGGACGGCATTGCGTTGCTGCGGGAACATGCCTGGCCCGGCAATGTGCGCGAACTTGAAAATCTGGTGCGTCGCCTGGCAGCCCTGTGCGCCAATGACACGATCGGCGCCGACGATGTTGCCCAACACCTGACCCCGAACCGCAGTGCTACCCGCCGACAGAACGAAACACTTTCGCAAAGCATAGAAGGCCAGCTTCAGACCTATTTCGAGAACCACGGCGAGATGCTGCCCGCGCCAGGCCTCTATGACCGGATGCTGCGTGAACTGGAACGTCCCTTGCTCGCGCTGACGCTCGATGCGACAGAAGGAAACCAACTCAAGGCGGCGGAAATCTTGGGGATCAACCGCAACACCCTGCGCAAGAAACTGCGTGACCTCGACATCGAAGCGATTAGAGGACGAGGGGCCGGTCGATGACAGCCGTGCACGACACACCCAATAGCCACCGGCTGTTTCGCCAGATCAGGCTCTGGTCGAAACGCCAGGGTCTGGCACGCAAGCTCACGCTGCTGCTCGCCCTGGCGGCGACGATTTCGGGGTTTGTCACCTATGGCGCCCTGACCCGCTCAGGCCCCTTTGGCCCCGATACCGAGACAGTCATCGTCCTGCTAAACATCGATCTGGTGTTGCTGCTGGTTCTGGGTGCGGTCGTTGCGCGACGTCTCGTTGCGTTATGGTCGCAACGACGACGGGGGTTGACGGGTTCGCGCCTGCAGACCCGGCTGGTCGCGACCTTCAGTCTGGCCGCGATCGTACCGGCCATCCTGGTCGGGGTCTCATCAGCGTTGTTCTTTAACCTGGGTGTCGAGGCCTGGTTCAGCGAGCGCGTGCGCACCGCACTCGACCAATCGGCCGAGGTCGCACAGGCCTATCTCGATGAACATGCAAACAATCTGCGCTCCCATGTCCTGGCGATGAGCCGGGATCTCGACCGCGCCGGCCCCGCCTTGCTCGTGAGTGAGTTCAATCTCAGCCGCATGCTCGAAGCTCAGGCTGCCCTGCGTGAACTCTCCGAAGCGATCGTGTTCCGGGGTGATGGTCGAATATTGGGCCGGACATCGCTCAGTTTTTCGCTCGCACTTGCTCTGGAACCCATGCCCGAAGACCTTTTGATGCGGGCCGCACCGCAAACCGTAGTGATGCTGACGACCGAGGAGGACGACCGGGTTCGTGCACTGGTGGAATTGGAAACTGCACCCGACACTTACCTCTTTGTCGGCCGCCTGGTTGATCCCCTGGTGATTGGCCACACCGACAGAGTTGTAGACGCGGTAGATGAGTTCCAGGTTCTCGAAGGGCGCCGTGACGATATTCAGATTGTCTTTACCCTGGTTTACGTGGTTGCAGCGCTGTTGTTGTTGTTTGTGGCGATCTGGTTGGCCATGCAATTCGCCTCGCGTCTTGTGGAACCGGTCACAGCACTGGCAGGCGCGGCCGAAAGGGTGCGCGCCGGCGATCTGACCGCACGGGTCGCCGATAGCCAGGGCAAAGACGAGCTTGGTTCCCTGAGCCGTGCATTCAACCGGATGACGGGCCAGCTTGCGACCCAACGCCAGGAACTGATCGAGGCCAACCGCCAGCTTGATTCCCGTCGACGTTTTACCGAATCGGTTCTTTTGGGCGTGAGTGCCGGCGTGATCGGCCTCGATGACGGCGGCATTGTGGAACTGCCCAACAGACGCGCCCTGGAGTTGCTCGGCGTCACCTATCAGCATCTGGTCGGCTATCGTCTGGGCCAGGTCGTTCCCGAACTTGCCGACCTGCTGGCCGAAGCAATGGAGGGCAGGGAAAACCGGGCATCGGACAATGTTGAACTCATCCGGGATGGTCATATGACCAACCTGACGGTGCGCATCAGCCTGGAGCGAGGCTCGGAATGGGCCGAAGACGAGTCGCAGGTCGAGTTCGGGCGTGGCGGCTATGTCGTCACCTTTGATGATGTCACGCCGTTGGTCGCCGCGCAGCGCAAGGCTGCCTGGGCCGATGTCGCACGCCGGATTGCACACGAGATCAAGAATCCACTGACGCCCATACAACTTTCAGCGGAACGCCTGAAACGCAAGTATCTCGCCCAGATCAGCGACTCACCCGAGATCTTCGAGGCCTGCACCGACACGATTGTCAGGCAGGTTGGCGACCTCAGGCATATTGTCGATGAATTCTCCAACTTTGCCCGGCTTCCGGCCCCGGAATTCGATCGCGAGGATGCCGTAGCCATGGTCGAAAACGCACTGACCCTCCAGGAAGTCAGCCAATCGGGCATTGCCTTTGAACGCAGTTACCCGGAATCACCGTTGCTGGTGACCTGCGACCGCCGCCAGATTGGCCAGGTCCTGAACAACCTGATCAAGAACGCCATCGAAGCGATCGATCCTTCCACCGACCAACCTGACTCCAGGCAGGGGCTTGTGAGGGTGACGGTTGCCGAAGAAGGCGGGCATTGTATCATCCGGATCGTGGACAACGGGCGCGGATTGCCGCAGGTACCACGCGAAAAGCTCTTTGAGCCCTATGTAACGCATCGAGAGAAAGGCACCGGATTGGGACTGGCAATCGCACACCGCATAGTCGGAGAGCACAGCGGCCAACTTGACCTTCAGGATAATCCTGATGGCGGCGCATGCGCATGTCTGACAATACCGCTCGATCACGGCACGCAAAACGGCCGCAGCGACGAGGAGATGTCTGGTGCAACATGACATCCTGATCGTCGACGACGAAGCAGATATCCGCTCGGCACTGGCCGGCATTCTCGAAGACGAAGGGTTCAGCGTCCGCACGGCAGCCGAAGCCAATTCTGCCGACGTCGCCATCCAGTCGCGCATACCCACCCTGATCATCCTCGACATATGGCTGCAGGGAAGCGACCGCGACGGCATGGAATTGCTGGCGCAGTTTTCCGCTGAACATCCCGAAACCCCGGTCATCATGATCAGTGGCCACGGCAACATTGAAACGGCTGTCAGCGCGATCAAGGTCGGGGCCTACGATTTCATCGAAAAACCCTTTCAGGCCGACCGCTTACTGGTCCTCGTCAGACGCGCCATTGAGGCCGCCCAGTTACGTCGAGAGAACGAGGAACTCCGGCAAAAGACACAGGTTGAGGATGAACTGGTCGGTGATTCCACCGCCATCTCCCAGTTGCGCGGTGCGGTAAAGCGGGTCGCTCCGACCGGTAGTCGGGTGCTCATCACCGGGCCTGCGGGTGCAGGCAAGGAAGTCGTTGCGCGCCAGATCCATCGACTGTCGCAGCGCGCGAGCGGTCCCTTCGTCGTGATCAATGCGGCAACCATGGCGCCCGACCGGGTCGAGGTTGAACTATTCGGGACCGAGCGTGGCGCCACGGGAACGGATTCAGCGCGCACGATGGGCATGTTCGAGCGCGCACATGCCGGCACGCTGCTGCTCGACAACGTCACCGACATGCCGCTGGAAACCCAGGGCAAGATCCTGCGCGCCTTGCAGGAACAGACCTTCTTCCGGGTTGGCGGCAATACCCCGGTGCAGGTCGATGTCCGCGTGATCGCGACGGCAAACCGGGAACTTGAGGTCGAGATCGCCGCCGGCAATTTTCGCGAGGATTTGTTTTACCGCCTCAATGTCGTGCCGATCCCGGTGCCGGCCTTGTCCGATCGACGCGAAGATGTTGCCCTGTTGTGTCACCATTTCATCGAACGCGCGGCCGAACAGCAGGGGCTGGCGGTTCGCACGATTGCCGACGACGCCATGGCCACATTGCAGGCTGCCGAGTGGCCCGGAAATGTGCGCCAGTTGCGCAATGTCATCGACTGGCTCTTGATCATGTCGCCCGGCGAGGGTGAGAGCGGGATCACCGCCGAGATGCTGCCTCCCGAGATTGCCTCGAACAGTTCCGTTCCGCTGCGCTCGCACGACGGTGCCGAAATGATGGCGATGTCGCTGCGCGAGGCGCGTGAAGTCTTCGAGCGGCAGTACCTGACCTCGCAACTGCTACGCTTTGGCGGCAACATCTCGCGCACCGCGACGTTTGTCGGCATGGAACGTTCGGCTCTGCACCGCAAGCTGAAGACGCTGGGCATCGGCGACGACGACCGCCCGTCCGAGCGAAACAACCGGGCCTGAGGGGCAGGGCATGCAAGTCATCGTCTGTGGCGCTGGCCAGGTCGGATTCAACATCGCACGCCAACTGACCAGCGAAGCCAACGATGTCACTGTGATCGACATGGATGCCAATCGCGTGCGACGCGTGACCGAGAGCATCGATGTCAAAGGCCTCGTGGGCTTTGCGGCACACCCGCCGGTCCTGCAGGAAGCCGGTGCAGAAGACGCCGACATGCTGATTGCCGTGACCTATGCCGACGAAGTCAACATGATCGCCTGCCAGGTCGCCCACTCGCTTTTCAACGTCCCGACCAAGATCGCACGCGTGCGTCACCAGTCCTATCTGGAGCCGGCCTGGCGCAACATGTTCAGTCGCGACCACCTGCCGATCGACGTCATCATCTCGCCCGAGATCGAAGTCGCACGCGCGATCATCCGGCGTCTGGAAGTGCCGGGCGCGCTTGATGTCATTCCCATGGCAGACGACAGCGTTCGCGCCATTGCCGTGCGCTGCATGCCCGATTGTCCGGTTCTCGATACGCCGCTCCAGGAACTGACAGAGCTTTTTCCCGATCTGAAGATTTTCGTGGTCGGCATCATTCGCGACGATGAACTGATCGTGCCAACCCCAAAGACGGAGATGCGCGAGGGCGACGAGGTCTATTTCGTCGCAGACCGTGATCATGTCCGCCGCGCGATCTCTGCCTTTGGACATGAAGAGGCAGAAGCCCGACGCATCATCATCATTGGTGGCGGCAATATCGGCGTCTACATCGCCCACGAGCTTGAGGAATCGCACCCCGATATCCGCTGCAAGCTGATCGAACTCAACGAACCCAGGGCACGCGCAGCCGCTGACCAGCTTTCCCGGACCACGGTTCTGCTGGGCGATGCACTCGACCGGGAAATTCTTGAAGAGGCGAATGTCGCTCAGACCGAAACCGTGGTCGCGGTTTCCAACGACGATGAGGTCAACATCCTTTCTTCGCTGCTGGCCAAGCGGTTGGGTGCCGACTGGGCGATCACGCTGGTGAATTCCAACAGCTATGGGCCCCTGGTCGGACAGCTTGGCGTCGATGCCGTGGTCAATCCCCGGGGATCGACCGTTTCTACCATCCTCCAACATGTCCGGCGCGGCCGTATCCGGGGTGTCTACAGCGTCCGCGAGGGTGCTGGTGAGTTCATCGAAGCCGAAGCGCTCGAGACCTCGAGCATTACCGGCAAGAGCATCCGCGATATCCGCCTGCCCAAAGGCATCCTGATCGGATCGGTCATCCGCAAGGGAGAAGTCATTGTGCCGCGTGGCGACACCCAGATCCTGGCCCATGACCGGGTCGTCCTGTTCACCAACGCCGACCTGATCAAAAAGGTCGAAAAGCTGTTCTCGGTCGGACTCGAGTTTTTCTAGTTTTTTCTAGCCTCAGGCGCCGGCCTTCGCTCCGCTCAGTTGGCTTCCGCGCCTATGGCGCGCCGGCGCAGTCGCGCCAGTCGGCGGCCGCTTTGCTCTTGCCGCCGAACGCAATCACTGACGATAGTGGTATCCCGAACGAAATTATGACGTCGCGAAACTCGTCGTCTGCTGTTAAGCCGCCCGGTGCGACCAATACCCTCGCTGGAGCGCGCTTGAGGTGCAAAAGAAGGCGGCAGGCCCCTTGGGGCCAACGGCGAACGACTGCGAGCCCGCGCCAA
>JABIUG010000312.1 GCA_018700655.1 Rhodospirillaceae bacterium
GCTCAAACCTGCAACCCAACGCCGGACCACCAGCATCGCCGCATCGCTCCATGGTGCGCGCATGTGTTACGACCATCTGGCCGGCAAACTGGGTGTGACGCTGACCCAGACCATGATCGACCGGAAGTTTCTGACGCCGACCGCCCGTGACTTCAAGCTGACGGAGCGTGGTGAACGCCTGTTCCAGGGATTGGGCATCGAGCTCGCGGCGCTACGGCGTCAACGCCGGCATTTTGCCCGCCAGTGCATCGATGGCAGCGAACGCCGTCCACACCTTGCCGGCGGGCTGGGCGCAGCCTTGGCCGGCCACATGCTCGAGCCGGGCTGGATCGAACATCAAGAAGGCAACCGCGCCGTCACCGTCACTGCCAGCGGGCACAAGGCGCTAGCCAACCTGTTCGGCCTGCGCCTCTGAACCCCGCGACCCGGAGGCCGGTTCACAGCTCAGGCCGACGCGACCTGATCTTGTCTGGCCTGGCCGGGCCTTGCTCTATGACTTCGGCTCGGCAGGCATCTTGGCAACACCAACCATGGCCGGACGCAGCAGCCGACCGTGGATCGTGTAACCGGTACGCAGCACCTGCATCACGGTCCCAGGCTCGAAATCGAGCGTTTCGGTTTCAAACATCGACTGGTGCTGATTGGGGTCGAACCGTTCGCCGGTGGCGTTGACCATGACGATGCCGTGACGCTCCAGAGCGCCGTTCAGCTCCTTCATGGTGAGCTCGACGCCTTCGATCAGGCTTTTGGCGGCGCTGTCGTTGCGTGCCTCATCGGTCACGGCCTCGAGCGCGCGTGACATGTTGTCGGCCACCGCCAGCATGTCTTCGGCAAACTTTGCGGTCGCGAACTTCGAAGCGTCCTCGCGGTCCTTCTGGGCGCGCTTGCGCACGTTTTCTATCTCGGCGGCGGCACGCAGCAAACGATCGGTCAGGTCGCTGACCTGTCCTTCCAGCTCCGTGATCCTGGCCGTGCCGGCATCCTCGTCTTCATCGTCATCGTCGTCGGACTCTTCAGCGATCACGCCCTCGAGGAATTCGTCGTCGCTCTCGTCAAAGCCACCTTCGACGATATCGTCCACGTGTACCGTGTTGTCGTCGTTGGCGGGCTTGGGCACGGCGGTGTCATCGCCATGGTCGGTCTTGGGCTTGGTTTCGTCACTCATCTTGGTCTTGTCCACTCGGTCTTGTTGTTCTCGTTCCGATCAGCTCAACAGGCGGCCGACGATCTTGGCCGTGTAATCCACCATGGGAATGATCCGTGCGTAATTCATGCGGGTCGGGCCGATCACGCCCAGCGCACCTATAAACTTTCCGCCCTGATCCGAAACCGGCGCCACGATGGTCGAGCAGCCCGAGAGCTGGAACAACTCGTTGTCGGCACCGATGAAGATGCTGACCCCGTCGGCATCCTGGGCCAGATTAAGCAGACGCATCATATGGTGTGCTTCATCGAGTTTGTCGAACAGATCCCTGATCCGCTCGAGATCGGCCATGGCGCGCACGTCGTCGAGAAGATTGGCCTGGCCACGCACGATCAGGGTCCCACGGTCTTCACCGCTGTTATCACCCGACCAGGTCGCAAGGCCGGCCTGCACGACACGCTCGGATACCGCATCAAGCTCAGCTTCATTGCGGCCGAGTTCCAGGGTGATCTCGTCCTTGGCTTCGACGAGCGTGCGGCCACCCAGCCGGGCCGAAAGATAATTGCCGGCACGCATCAGGGCCGAAGGCGGCACACCGGGCGGCAGTTCGATAATGCGGTTTTCGACTGCACCGTTGTCGAACACGACGATCACCAGAGCCCGATCAGGCGCGAGCGAGACAAACTCGACATGGCGGAAGGCCGCTTCCTGCTTGGGCGCGACCACCACACCGGCATGGTGCGACAAACCAGAGAGCAGCCCGGTCGCCGACTGCAGCACGTCGTCGAAAGTCCGGCCTGTATCTTCGCAGGCAGCCTTGATCGCGGCACGGTCATCGGCCGCCAGATCGCCGATCTGGAGCAGACCATCGACAAACAGGCGCAGGCCAAGATCGGTCGGCTGGCGCCCGGCGCTGGTATGGGGCGAGGCAATCAGGCCGGCGCCTTCAAGGTCGGCCATGACGCTGCGCACGGAGGCAGACGAAAGGGTGTCGGAAAGCCGTTCGGTAATCGCGCGCGAACCAACCGGCTCCCCGGTGCGGACATACTCGTCCACCAGGATGCGGAAGATTTCGCGGGAGCGTTCGTTAAGTTTTTGAATCATCGCCGTATTCCGGGCCTGTTTGCCCGTGCCGATCTGCTCAGCATGTAGGCACTCTGACAAACAAGGTCAACGTTAAGGCGCATTCGCCTTTCGGGGCCGGGGCAGAAGGGCTAGGGTCCGCCCGCTCCGCCACCACAGGAAACACAAGATGACCCGACCCAGCGGCCGCAGTGCCGACGCATTGCGCACGATCGCCCTTGAACCCGGTTTCTCCAAACACGCCGAGGGGTCCTGCATGACCCGCTTTGGCGATACCCATGTGCTGTGCACCGCCTCGGTCGAGGAGCGCGTGCCGCCATGGCTGCGCAACAAGGGGCGTGGCTGGGTCACTGCCGAATACGGCATGTTGCCGCGCGCGACCAACACCCGGACCGACCGCGAGGCAGCCCGCGGCAAACAATCGGGCCGGACCCAGGAAATCCAGCGCCTGATCGGGCGCAGCCTGCGCGCCGTGACCGATCTCGAAGCGCTGGGCGAACGCCAGATCAAGATCGATTGCGATGTCATCCAGGCCGATGGCGGAACCCGTACGGCAGCCATCACGGGCGGGTTTGTCGCGCTCCACATCGCGATCGCCAAACTCGTGGCAGAGGGCACGATCAAGGCCATGCCGCTGACCGATCACGTCGCGGCGATTTCGTGCGGTATCTTTGAAGGCACGCCGGTCGCCGATCTCGACTATGCCGAGGATTCCAATGCCGATGCCGATGCCAACTTCGTCATGACCGGCGTCGGCAACATGGTCGAAGTCCAGGCCACGGCCGAAGGTGCTGTGTTCGGGCGCGACGAGTTCGACCGCCTGCTTGATCTCGCAACCTCAGGAATCGCAGAACTCGTTGCCCACCAGAAGGCGGCCCTGGGTCTAGGCTGATGGACGACCGGCTTGATCTGCCGCCCAGGCTGGTGATCGCCAGCCATAACGCCGGAAAAGTCGTCGAAATCGACGATCTGCTTGGCCCGTTTGCTATCGAGGTGATCGGCGCTACTGCGCTGGGCCTTGCCGAACCGGAAGAAACCGGCACGACCTTCCAAGCCAACGCCCTGCTCAAGGCGCAAGCCGCTGCAAAGGCATCAGGCATTCCGGCGCTGTCGGATGATTCCGGGCTTTCCGTCTGGGGTCTGGGAGGTGCGCCCGGCATCTATTCGGCGCGCTGGGGCGGCCCGGACAAGGATTTCTACGCCGCCATGGCCAGGGTCGAAGCCGAACTGGGCGACAAACCCGACCGCAGCGCCAGCTTCTTCTGTGTTCTGGCACTGGCCTGGCCGGACGGGACCAGCCGCACCTTCGAGGGGCGGATCGACGGTCATCTGGAATTTCCACCCCGTGGCAGCCACGGCTTCGGCTATGACCCGATCTTCGTCCCTGAGGGCGACACACGGACTTTTGGCGAGATGGAAATGGCTGAAAAGAAAGCGTTCAACCATCGCGCCCGCGCCTTTGCCAAGCTTATTGGAGCCGCTGACTTCCATTGACCCAACAAGACCCAGGATTCGGTATTTATGTTCACTGGCCGTTTTGCCAGTCGAAGTGCCCCTATTGCGATTTCAACAGCCATGTCCGCGCTTCGGTCGACCACAACGCCTGGCGCACGGCTCTGTTGCAAGAGCTTGCCCATATGGCAGCGCTTGCCCCGGACCGCGAAGCCACCAGCATCTTCTTTGGCGGCGGCACGCCCTCGCTGATGGAACCGGCCACGGTTGCGGCGGTGATCGATGCGGTTGCCGGTCACTGGAAGGTCGCCGGGGATGCGGAAATTACCCTGGAGGCCAACCCGAGCAGCGTCGAGGCACGCAGGTTTGCCGGTTATCGCACGGCAGGGGTCAACCGTGTGTCGCTGGGCATCCAGGCGCTCGACGATGATTCGCTCAGGGCACTGGGCCGGCGTCATAATGCCGCCGAAGCCCGGGCCGCAATCGCGCTGGCGCGTTCGACCTTTCCGCGTATGTCGTTCGATCTGATCTATGCCCGCATGGGGCAGACGCCTGATGACTGGAGTCGGGAACTGGCCGAAGCGCTGGGTTTTGGCACCGATCATCTCTCGCTCTACCAGCTCACCATCGAACCGGGCACACAGTTCTTCACGCTGGCGCGCAGGGGCGCACTCGATCTGCCGCCCGAGGATGATCAGGCGGCAATGTATGAGATCACCCAGGCCTTCACCCAGGCTGCCGGGCTCGATGTCTATGAAGTCTCGAACCATGCACGGCCCGGATTCGAAAGCCGCCACAACATCACCTACTGGCGTTCGGGCGAATGGATCGGGATTGGACCCGGCGCCCATGGCCGCCTCAACGAAGCCGGCGGCACCAGCATCGCACGGCGTCAGAACAAGGCGCCCGAAACATGGCTTGCCGCAGTGGAGAAGGACGGCCACGGCAGCGCCGAGAGCGAAACCATCACCGGGCCCGAACGCCTGACCGAAGTGCTGATGATGGGGCTTCGTCTGTCACAGGGCCTCAGCGAAGCTGATCTGCAACGCGCCGCGGGCGTCACCTGGGACGAGGCGATCGATGGCGATATTCTCGAACACCTGGTCGAGACAGGCTTCCTGGAACATGACGAACTGGCCGTGCGGGCAACACCACGCGGTCGCCAGGTTCTCAACAGCGTCCTCGAACGCCTGTTGATCTAGCAGGGATCATTCAGACACCAGCATCGACACCGCCGGCGGCTCGAAGCTGGTCGGTGCGGGATCGACCACAACCACGCCGGTCGTCGAGATTTCCATCACCGCAAGCCCGCGTTCCGGCTTGCCGTCATCCTCGAAACGGAACAGGCCATCCACCCCGGAAAAACCGCGCCAGTCGGTGATCGCACGTTCGCTGAAATCGCCCTGGGCGCCGCTGCTGGTCAACGCCGCAGCCAGAGCCATGGCATCATAGGCCAGGGTCGCCAGACGGGTCGGGTCACCGTCATAGGCACCGATGAATCGATCGGTGAACCAGGCACGGCTGGTGTCGGGCGTCGAGGCAAACCATGCCCCCTTCATCACCGGCTCGCGGATCAGGGTCGGGTCGTTCCAGCTTGCCAGCCCGAGCAACCGGGTCTGACCGGGATTGACGTCATAATAACCAAGATAGGCCGAGAGCTGACGCAACAGCGAGCCCGATTCCGGGACCAGCAGGGCATCAAACGCCATCACACCGATTGCGTCTTCATCCTGCAGGCGCTCGATCGCGGCAAGCGAGACCTCATCGCCACGCAGCCGGAGTTCGGCGATCTGGGCTTCGAGATCGGCCTGGCGCGCGGGATAGGCTGTCAGTTCCTTGACCGAGTCATCAATCCCCAGCCCATCGGGATTGTAGAAAGCGCGCGCCGTCACCGTGCCGCCGACACGGGCCACCGCCTCCTCCATGGCAACGACCATGCGCTGACCGAAACGAGTCTGGGGTGCGAGCACGGCAAACCGCAGATGTCCCTGGTTCGCGGCATGAGCAACCACACGCTCGACCTGATCTTCGGGCGCAATGCCAAGAACGTAAACGCCGGGCTCAGCGACCGCGAGGTCGGACGAAAGCGCAATCATGTTGATGCCGGCCTGGCGGGCGACCGGCGCGGCAGCACTGACCGAATGCGAAAACAGCGGGCCTACGATGAGATCGGGATCGGCGGCAAGAACCAGCTGCGCCGCCATCGCGGCGCCCTCGGCGGTCCCTTGTGTGTCAGCCACGACAAGCTCGATCCCGGTACTGCCGATATCGAACAATGCCAGGGTCGCAGCATCAAGAAGGTCATGGCCCAGCCCGGAACTGGCGCCTGAAAGTGGCAGCAACAGCGCCACCCTGCGGGCCGACGGATTGGGATCGCCATAGGCAGGCTCGTTGATCCCGGTGATCGGATCGGCAACGAAGTTGGCGGAGTCCTCGGTGAAGACCGGTTCGATCACTTCGGGTTCGACAACGACAATGGTATCGCCACCGCCGGCATCACCTGCCGTATCGGACTGGGGCGTTGTCTTGCACGCGCCAAGAGACAGAGTCACAGCAGCAAGCAGGGCAAAGGAACTGATCCAGGGCGCTCGGCAGGGTCGGCAGGGTCGGGCCATGGTTGTGTGATCTCCGCGTGGTCGCGTGGTCTGGTTGGAACTATGATCGCGGAAGTTGGCAGAATTGAGAAGAGGCATGGGCCGATCAGAACGACAAAGAGCGGAAGCCTGGGGCCGCAGGGCTGAGTTTCTGACCGTTCTGGCGCTCGGCTTCAAGGGTTACCGCGTCTTGCAGCGGCGCTGGCGCAGCCATGCCGGCGAGATTGATCTTGTACTACGCCGCGGTCAGGTCCTTGTGGCAGTCGAAGTCAAGGCACGCAGCGGCGCACAGGACCATCTCGTGAGCATCACCCAATGGCGGCGCATCGCGGCATCGCTCGAAGCCTTGATCGCCCGCCGCCCCTAACTGGCACAGCTTGACCGACGTTATGACCTGGTCGTGGTCGCGCCCGGACGCTGGCCACGTCACACGCCCGACGCCTGGCGACCATAAATCTGCCACGATTCTTGTATCTCATGGTGTAATCACCACAATATATGCCACGCAGCCCGTTCCGGAGATTCGACGCATGACGCCCAGAACCCTCGCCGTCGTCGCCCTGATTGCCCTGGCCGCTCCGATGTTGAGCGGCTGTGTCAGCATGGCGATCGGCGCCGCAGCCACGACCGGCGTCGCGGCCGCCGAAGAACGCACCATGGGTGACGTGGTCGATGATTTTACGACCAATGCCCAAATCAACGGCGACCTGTTCGCCTACAGCGAACGTCTCTTCCAGGATGTTTCGATCGATGTCACCGAGGGGCGTGTCCTGCTCACCGGCAAGGTTCCAAGCCCCGACGACCGGGTCGATGCGGTCCGGATCGCCTGGCAGACCGACGGCGTGGTCGAGGTCATCAACGAGATCCAGGTCACCGAAACCGGTGGAGTCGAGAGTTACCTCAACGACGTACGCATCTCCAACGAACTGCGTGCCGATCTGCTGTTCGATGGCGGAGTCGACTCGATCAACTACAATGTCGAGACCGTGGGCGGCATCATCTACCTGACCGGCATCGCCCGGAACCAGGCAGAGCTCGATCTGGTGGTCGACCACGCGCGCACGATCTCGGGCGTCAAGGAAATCATCAGCCATGTACGGGTCAAGAGTTCCTGACGGGCACATCCTGGTGCACGCCCGTCGACGCGCCACTGCCGCCACTGCATTGTCGTAACCAGCCAGTATTGCCCCTAATTCTCACCAGAAATGCGGGTAGGCAAATGCACGGGGAAGTCAAACGATGTCGATCCTTGTGGGCGGCCCTGCATCACTCAGGGGCAGCGGCGATCACGACCATTTCGACAAGGTTGTAGCCGGCGAGGCCCGCTTCGACACAAGCGCGTTGGGGCCAGTGGGCAGGGTCGTCGCTGATCCAGGCAACCCAGGCGCGGTCCATCTCCACCTTGTCGCGCATCCTGGCGAGATAGACCGTGACATTGATCAGCCGGGTCTTGTCGGTACCGAGGTCGGCCAGGATGCCGTCGATGACCAGAAGCGCGTTCAAGGTCTGGGCATGGATATCGGGCACGTCGTCGGTCGAGGTGGCCACTGCCCATGCAAAGCCATTATAGGACGAACCAGCGGTACGGCCCTGTGCGCCACCTGCCACGCGCCGGATATCAAGCATCATGATTGCCTTCACAAAACACTGGGGTGAAAATGCTGCGGTTGAGTCAGTATGTCATGACGCATTCCCGATCGACAGGGCCATGGGCGGTCAACTCCTGGTTCCAAGTGGCGCTTATCTGTTTTAAGCAGGTATCGCGGTTAAGAGCCGCTCCCGTTCCCGCAGCCCCGAGACCCCGGCCATGACCCTTTCCGTTGCCGTTCAGATGGACCCCGTCGAGTCGATCGACATCGACGCGGACACCACCTTCGTGATGGCGCTCGAAGCCCAGGACCGCAGCCATGCGGTCTATTATTACCAGCCCCGCGATCTGGTCTTCCGTGAAGGCAGGGTCGAAGCCTATGCCAGACCGATGCATTTGCGCCGCACCAAGGGCGATCACGTCACCCTGGGAAATGTCGCATGCATGGATCTCTCGAAGATGGATGTTGTCCTGATGCGCCAGGATCCGCCCTTCGATATGTCCTACATCACGGCGACCCATCTGCTGGAAAAAATCCACCCGAAGACCCTGGTGGTAAACGACCCGGCGGAGGTCAGGAACGCCCCTGAAAAGCTCTTTGTCACCGGCTTCGACGGCGTCATGCCGCCAACCCTGATCACCTCTTCGGCCCAGGCGATCCGCGAGTTTCGCGACGAACACCAGGACATCATCGTCAAGCCGCTCTATGGCAATGGCGGTGCGGGCGTTTTCCACATCACACCGGGCGACGAAAACCTGGCTTCGCTTCTCGAGATGTTCGACCAGATGTTCCCTGAGCCGCTGATCGTGCAGAAGTACCTGCCCGAAGTGCGCGAAGGCGACAAACGCATCATCCTGATCGACGGCAAACCGGTCGGTGCGATCAACCGCATCCCCGCAGCAGGCGAATCGCGCTCCAACATGCATGTCGGCGGCCGCCCCGTATCCTCGACCCTGACCCGGCGCGAGCGCGAAATCTGCGAGATCATCGGCCCGGAACTGGCAAGACGCGGCATGATCCTGGTCGGCATCGACGTGATCGGCGACTGGCTGACCGAGATCAACGTGACATCGCCGACTGGTCTCCAGGAGATCAACCGGTTCGATGACACCAAGCTCGAATCCATCCTTTGGGATGCGATCGAGAAAAAACTGAACTAGATCGGATTGACGGTTCGGGTTGACCTCATCTGAACGGGATAGGCTTCGGACGAATAGCCCTCAGGCGGCCACAGCCTCATCGATCAATGCCGGCAATTCGTCGACCATGGCGTCGAGTTCTGTCAGCAGAGCCTTGACTGCGGGGCCGATCGCTTCAGTGTCCTCCAGGCGGACCGCGACCTGGACTGCGTCGGCCAGTCGTGAGGTTCGTTTGACCCCAAGGTTGCCGGCGGTCGAGACCAGATTGTGGGATTCACGATAAAGCGTCTCGTTGTCGCCGCTCTGATACGCAGCCTCAAGCAGACCGCGTTGCGAACCGGCCTGTTCGAGGAATTCCGCAATAAAAGCGTGCACGCTGTCGCTGCCAAGCATCCCGATCAGTGATTCAACCACCGACCGATCGATGCGCGGTACTATCGTTTCACCTGTGCCTTTAAATCCAGCCATGTGTCACTTTCCCGAGACGCGCAGCATTGTCAACCAAAGCTGATCTGTTGGCGATAACGATCATCACACCTTTTGCATGTGGTAACGCCCCGTCGCGACACCTTCGGGCAAGGCAAGCGCAGTCCAGCCATCATGCGGTACCGGCTGGTCGCTGACCACGACGGCACCCGGTGCCAGAACATGCGGCAACATACCCACAAGCCAGGCGCCAAGCGCCAGACTGGCCTGTTTGTCGCCCGAGCCGATGTCGACATGCGCCATCACGGCTGTCGCTCCGAGCCGGTCAGCCGCCGCCGGCAGGGTTTGCGAAAGATCACCCAGGAACATGTGCCCGGCATCGGGAATGCAATCTGGATGCGCTGCTATCTGGCGGTCGAAGCAGAAGATCTCGCGACCGGGCATCAGCTCGCGCAAGTGATCGTAAGTGCGTCCATTGCCCAGCCCGAGCTCAAGCACGGGCCCAGGCCGATCCACGATCGCCCGGGCAGCCGCGCCCAGACAGGCCCGTTGGGCCTCCAGCCGACGGATCACACTATCGAGGCGACTCATGGCCGCGTGGGCTCATGGCGACTCAATTGCGGGGCTCCACCGGGCGCTGCGAAACGGCTTCGCGCAGCTGTGCCGTGGTGCGTTCCACGCGCCGCGCCAGTTCGCGCATGATCTCGATCGACATCGACGGGAACTGACAGACCAGCTGGAAAAAAAGATCCTTGGAAATCATCAGCGTTTCGACATCGCTCTTGGCCTTGACCGTCGCCGTGCGTGGCACATCACATAGAATCGCTGTTTCGCCGACGAAGTCGTTGGTCTTGAGCGTCGCGACCGTGACCTGCCCGCTATCGGTGTCGACCAGTACGTCGGCCTCGCCGGCAATGATGATGTATGCGGAATCGCCCTCGTCACCCTGATGGCACAGCACATCGCCGACATTGAAGGTCAGTCTCTCGGCGGTAAACGCCAGCAGCTTCAGCTTGCTCGGCTCGATCTTGGAAAACAAAGGAATGTTGCGCAGCAGATCGACATCCTGTTGCAGGCTCATGAAACGCTCTCCTTGCTCGATCGCATCATTCCGCCGCTACCAGGTCGGGCAGCGTCGACTGTTTGGCCATCAATTCTTCGTACGAACCCTTTTCGGCAACCTTGCCGCCCTTCATGACGACAACCTGATCGAATCCTTCCGCCTGGCTGGGCCGGTGCATGGCCCAGATCAACGCCCGGCCGCGGAATTCTTCGCGTACCTTGTTCAATATGGTGGTTTGTGTGCTGCCATCCAACGCTGCGGTCGCTTCGGCCATGACCATGACCTGAGGACGTTTCAGAATTGACCTGGCAATCGCGGTCTTCTGACGCTGCGCCGGTGACAGACGCGAACCGCCGATACCGACTTCGAAATCGAGCCCGACCTCGACCACATCCGAGCGCAGATTGAGGCTCTCGATGACCTCGGAAATCAGGTCGCCGATCTTGGCCTGGGCCTGGGCACGGCCATAGGAGAGTTTGCCGAAAAGAATGTTGTCCTGCAGGGATGAGGCGGCGTTGTAGCGATCGCGATCAAAGAATTCCACCGCTCCGGCAAGCTCTTCGGGCAGGCCTTCGGCAAAGCTCTGACGCGCTTCCAGGATGCGCGCCTGGATCGTGCCATCAAGCAGGCCGAGGCGATGGCGGGCCGGTGCCAGCTTGAACGGCAGGGCCAGCAGAAGCCGGCGTTCTTCTTCTTCCAGGCCCTCCAGACCATCGCGATCAACCTTGCGCAAGATCGCTTGATAATCAGGCAGATCATCCAGCGAGATGAACGAGAACTGCGAAAAATACTCATGATCGGGCGGCAGGTCGGCAAACAGTTCGACCATGGTCTGGGCGACCTCGTGACCGATCTTGAGGAAATCCTCGATCAGATCGATCTCGCCCAGCACCTTCATGACGTATTCGTTCTCGGGCAGACGCTCGAGATCAAAGGCGTCGCCCACCGGGGTACCAAACAGCAGGTTCTCGCCCACTGTTGCGTTTGAATTGTAGGCCGTGCGCTCGAACGGCTCGACCAGGCCCTTGTACGAATCCTCAGCCAGGCGTTTTTCGAGCATGCTCCGTGCTTCAAGCAGATGTTCGGCGGCCTGTGGCCGGGTTTCCGGGTCAAGTCTGCCGCGCAACCCGAGCTGATAGACATCCTCTTCCATGTCGGCGATCGACAACGCATTGCGCACGGCCGCAATCAATCCGCCTACGCCTTCGGCGCCCGCCTGGGCCAGGTCGACCCAGTCCGCACCGACATCATCAGGACTGTTGGCCGTCTTGACCGACTCCGCCTGTATACGATCCTGCTTGCGACGCTCTTCGTCGTTGGTGAACACACGAGGGCCCTGAGGCGTCTGGCGCAGACCGTAGAGCAAGTTGTTCATCAAGGAAGCCGAGAACAGGGCAGTTGAGGCTCCGACAAATCCAATGCGGCGGCCTGACACGGCTTCCGGCAGAATTTCACTCTCGATCCCGCCGAACGAAAGCTTGCCGCCGGAGTTATCGATCAGGCGTGCGAGCAAGAGCGCCGCGCGATCCTTGGCACTGCTGGCATCGCCGACCAGCGCCACATGGCTGTCGAGCGCCATCTCGAAACTGAAGCCATCAATCAGGGTGTCGCCGTCTTCCTCGTATTTGACATTGACCGCCGACAATTCGCCCTGGAACGGCCCGACCTCGGCATCTCCGCTCACGACCTCGTCTTCGCGCATGCCC
>JABIUG010000313.1 GCA_018700655.1 Rhodospirillaceae bacterium
ATCGATGAGGAAGGGCGCGCCAGATTCACCATCGAAGACAACGGTGTCGGCATGGTCGAAGAAGAACTTGAGCTCGCTTTCGAGCCCTTCGTGCAGTTTGGCGGACCCGGTCGGACGCGCGAAGGCACCGTTCTGGGCCTGCCGTTGACGCGTCAACTGGTCGAGTTGTACAACGGCAAGGTTACCTTGGAGAGCGTGCCGGGGAACGGAACCCGTGCGATTGTTCTTTTCCCCGCCAATCGTGTCATCGTTTGATTGATTCCTGGTTTGCTGTTGCCCGGTTGGCATCAGCAATTAGGAGCTATTGGTCCTCCTGTTTTCCCGTGATTCTGGATAACTGAGCCAGCGATCGGTTGCACGGGCTTGCGCCAGCGATGATCTACGCACAACCTGCCGTTACCGCCGCTTGACCAAGGGACCGTTCGGTCGCCGATGGCTCAGGTTCATTTTGTTTTGTTTGCCTGGAGCGAACGTTGTCGGACGATCAACGCCGCCTTGAACGACGTATTGCCGAAATGCCGCCGGTCGCCGACGAAATCGTCACGACCACCTGCTACATGTGCGCCTGCCGTTGCGGCATCAGGGTGCACAAGAAAGACGGCAAGCCGGTATATATCGACGGAAACCGTGACCATCCCGTGAACAAGGGTGTGCTGTGCGGCAAGGGTGCTGCCGGCCTGATGAACCATCGCTCGCCTGCGCGCCTGACAACTCCGCTCAAGCGGGTCGGGGCACGCGGCGAGAACGCCTTCGAGCCGATCTCCTGGGATGAGGCGATCGATCTTGCCGTCTCCTGGCTGAAGCCCATCCGCGACGACGATCCCCGCAAACTTGCGCTCTTCACAGGGCGTGATCAGAGCCAGGCGTTTACCGGCTGGTGGGCCGCGCAGTTTGGAACACCCAACTATGCCGCCCATGGTGGCTTTTGTTCGGTCAACATGGCCGCCGGCGGCCTCTACACAACCGGCGGGTCGTTCTGGGAGTTCGGCGAGCCCGATTGGGAGCGCACGGAATATCTCGTGCTGTTCGGCGTTGCCGAGGACCATGCCAGCAACCCGCTTAAAATCGGGCTAGGTCAGCTCAAGGAACGCGGCGTCAAGGTCCTGTCGATCAATCCGGTCCGCACCGGTTATTCGGCAATCGCCGATGAATGGGTGGGCATCACGCCGGGTACCGATGGCTTGCTGGTCATGGCCCTGTGCCACGAACTCCTGCGCAACGGCCGTGTCGATCTCGATTACCTCATTCGCTACACCAACGCACCCTGGCTCATCATCCAGAACCCGGGTGGTGCTGATGATGGTCTGGCCGCACGCGACGATAACGGGACACCGCTGGTCTGGGACCGCAAACGCGCGATGGCCGTGGCGTCCGATGACCCTGACGCCGCGCCTGCCATGAAGGGCGAAGTCACCTTGGCCGACGGGCGCAAGGCCGTTCCGGCCTTCGAGTTGATTGCGCGCCGATGCCTTGATGACGCCTATACGCCGGAGAAGGCCGCTGCCGGCACCGGTATGGATGCTGCCGATATCCGTCGCATCGCCGATGAACTGGCCGAGGCGGCCTTCGAGCGTGAGGTCGTGATCGAGCAGCCCTGGACCGACAGCTGGGGCCGAAAGCACGACCGCATGATCGGGCGGCCGGTCAGCATGCACGCCATGCGTGGCATTTCGGCCCATTCCAACGGTTTTCATACCTGCCGCTCGATCCACATCCTGCAATTGCTGCTGGGCAGCGTGGATACGCCAGGCGGGCATCGCTACAAGCCACCCTATCCGCGCCATATTCCCTGTCCTGCAAGGCCGACGGGCAAGCCCGAGCAGATTGGCTCTTGTCAGCCGATGCCGGGCATGCCGCTGGGTTTTCCCGGTGGGCCCGAGGACCTTCTGCTCGAGCAGGACGGTTCGCCTGTGCGCATCGACAAGGCCTATTCCTGGGATGCGCCGCTTGCGATCCACGGCATGATGCACAGCGTCATCACCAATGCCTGGAAGGGTGACCCCTACAAGATCGATACCCTCTTCATGTTTATGGCCAACATGGCCTGGAACTCGGCGATGAACACGCCGGGCACGCTGAAGATGCTGACCGACACTGATCCCGAGACCGGCGAATACAAGATTCCCCACATCATCTATTCGGATGCCTATCAATCTGAGATGGTGGCCTATGCCGACCTCGTGTTTCCCGACACGACCTATCTGGAACGCTGGGATTGCATCTCTCTGCTCGATCGTCCGATCAGTGATCCTGATGGTATGGCCGACGCCATTCGCCAGCCGGTCGTTGCCCCGGACCGCAATGTGCGCCCCTTCCAGGATGTCATGCTTGAACTGGGCCATCGCCTGGAAATCACGTCCCTGATGGCCGAAGACGGTTCACCGAAGTATCCCGGTGGTTACTCCGATTACCTCGTGAACCACTTGCGCAAACCCAATGTCGGTTTGCTTGCCGGCTTCCGTGGCGCCAACGGTGGTCTCGCGGGGAAGGGCGAGGTGAACCCGAACCAGCTCGACGCCTATATCGCCAATGGTTGCCACTGGCGGCACGAACTGGGCGAGGGGCACCGGTTCTACAAGTTTGCCAATGCCGGATATCTCAAGGAAGCGGTCGAACTTGGTCTGATTGACCACGACGCCCCCATCGTCATGCAGATCTACAGCGAGGAACTCCAGAAGTTCCGCCTGGCGGCGCAGGGCCACGGCGATCAGCAGCCACCCGACAGCGAACGCGAGCGGATCGAGACCTACTTTGATCCCCTGCCACTCTGGCACCCGCCGTTCGAGCAGGAAAGCGAGACTTACCCGCTTCATGCCATCACGCAACGGCCGATGGCGATGTATCACGCCTGGGGATCCCAGAATGCGTGGCTGCGCCAGATCCACGGCTGGAACCGGCTTCATATCGGTCGCGCCGTGGCTGAGCGTGAAGGTCTGGCCGAAGATGAATGGGCCTGGGTCGAAAGCCGCCACGGCAAGATCAAGGCACGTATCGCGATCTCAGATGGCCTCAATCCCAATACGATCTGGACATGGAACGCGATCGGCAAACGCTCGGGCGCCTGGGCACTGGCTGCCGATGCCGCCGAAGCAACCGACGGGTTCCTGCTGAACCACCTGATCGATGACCTGCTTCCCCCGCGGGAAGACGGCTACCGCTATGCCAATGCCGACCCTGTCACCGGGCAAGCGGCCTGGTACGACCTTACGGTCAAGGTAACCCGCGCGGACCAGGGACCGTCCGTGAGCGAGCCGCATTTTTCGACACTGAAGGCGGGCGCATCTGTCGCGGGAGCAAAGTCATGACGACGTTGCCCAAGACGACCGAGAAGAAACTCGGGCTCGTCATCGACCTTGATATCTGCGTGGGTTGTCATGCCTGTGCGGTTGCCTGCAAGTCCTGGAACTCGACCGGTACGGCAGCACCCCTCAGTGACATCACGCCCTATGGTGCCGAAGCCACCGGCACCTGGCTCAACCGTATCCATTCTTTCGAAGTCGATGACGGGGAAGGCGGGTTCACCCTCCATTTTCCGCGTTCGTGCCTCCATTGCGACGATGCGCCCTGTGTAACGGTTTGTCCGACCGGCGCTTCCTACAAGCGCGAGAAGGACGGCATTGTCCTGGTCGATGAAGACCTCTGCATCGGCTGTGGCCTGTGCGCATGGTCCTGCCCCTATGGTGCGCGTGAGCTTGATGACGGCACGGGCGTCATGAAGAAATGCACGCTCTGTGTCGACCGCATCGACAACGATGACCTTGAGGAAATCGATCGCGTCCCGGCCTGCGTGCGGACCTGTCCGACGTCGGCGCGCCATTTTGGCGATCTTGGGGATCCCAATTCGGAAGTCTCGTTGCTGGTCGCTGCGCGCGACGGTGTTGCGCTGATGCCCGAAGGCGAGGCCAAGCCCGTCAACCGTTACCTGCCGCCACGTGGCCGTCATGCCCAGCGTCCTTCGCCATCGGCTGCCGCAGCCCGCGAAGATACTTCTAATGCGAGCGGCTTCCTGGCCTGGCTCGACCGCGCACTCTCGGACTGATCGATGCACCCAGCCGTCTCCATTGTTCTTTTCACCAGCCTCTCTGGCGCTGGATATGGCGCGATGATCTGGCTTGGCGTGCTTCATGGCTTTGACCTGCTCGGGTTGGAGCCGCTCCTGGTCGGTGTGTTCACCATTGTCGCGATGACCCTGGTCGGCATGGGGCTTGTTTCCTCGACCTTCCATCTGCATCACCCGGAGCGGGCATGGCGTGCGCTTTCCCAGTGGCGTTCGTCCTGGCTGTCGCGCGAGGGTGTGATGGCACTGGTGACCTTTGTGCCCGCGCTCCTGTTCGCCGGTGCAATGATCGCAAGCAACGACCCTGACGCCATTGTTTCGGCGCTTGGGTTTGTGGCCGCGGCCTGTTCGGTCGTGACCATCGTGTGCACTGCCATGATCTACCGTTCGCTCTGGACCGTACCGCAGTGGCACAACGCCTGGACCATTCCCTGCTTTCTGGTCATGGGCCTTGCCGGTGGTGCCTTGATCGTTTGCGCCTTTGTTGCGGTCGGCACGGGTGGCAACGAATTTGCGCCTGCTGCAGGTGGTGTGGCGCTGATCGGGCTCGTGCTGGCGGTGCTGGTGAAGCTGGGGGCCTGGCGTGCTGCCACAAATGCAGCACCGCAGAGCACAACAGCCACTGCCATCGGTCTGACCGGTCGGGCGAAGTCGGCCCGCCTTCTGGAATCGCCCAACAGCAGCCAGAACTACCTTCAGAAGGAGATGGCCTTTCGGATCGCACGCAAGCACGCGTTGAAACTGCGCCGGATTGCGCTGTTGCTGGGGTTCGTCTGTCCGGCCCTTCTTCTGATCACCGGTGTGCTTGTCGGCACATGGTTCGGCGTCTTCCTGATTCTCCTGGCAGCAGGTTCGGGCCTTGCCGGAACCCTGGTCGAGCGCTGGTTGTTCTTTGCAGAAGCGACCCACAAGGTGTCGCTCTACTACGGTACGCAGAGCGTCTGACTTTCGTCGAATCGGTTGGGCCCGTGCGTCGATACGGGGGAGTGCTCCATGTTTCTGGTGACTGGCGGTACGCATGGCATCGGGCGTGCCTGCGTTGAAAAGCTCGTCGGTGAGGGCCGGTCTGTCCTCTTCACCGGCCGTGACCGTGATGCAGGTGCTGAACTTTCCGCCGCGCTTCCCGGTTCGACCTTTGTGGCAGGCGATGTTTCACGGGAAGAGGATTGCCGCGCGATTGTCGCCAGGGCTCTGGAACTGGGCGGAGGCGCGCTCAAGGGGCTGGTCAACAACGCCGGCACATCGCGCCGTGTCACCTTTGCCCAGGCCAGTATCGAAGACTGGGATACGGTTCTCGACGTCAATGCGCGCAGCACCTTTCTATTCACCCGCTACGCTTTGGACGGTCTGGTCGCGGCGCGGGGTTCCGTAGTCAATATCGCCTCTGTCGCTGGTATGCGTGGCGAAGAGGGGCTGGCGATCTATTGCGCGTCCAAGGCGGCGGTCATTGCCATGACGCAGGCTCTGGCTCTGGAATATGGGGAGTTCGTGCGCTTCAACGCCGTTTGTCCTGGCCAGATTGATACACGCATGATGGAGCGCATCACCGGTGACCCGGATCTGCGCCGTCCTCTTGAGATGCGCATCCCCGCAGCCCGGTTCGGTCAACCGGCTGAGATTGCCGATGTTGTGTCGTGGTTGCTTTCGGATGCCTCCTCATACGTTAATGGCGTCGTCATCCCGGTCGATGGCGGTGAGACGGCGGGGCTCAGGACACCCCGTCAGGTTTAGCAGTTTTGGAGGTAGCGTTCGGCCATGGCTGATCGACATCATGTGACCGTTATCGGCGCCGGCATCGTGGGCGTTTGTGCGGGTCTTTCCCTTCTGCGTGATGGTCATGACGTGACCATCATCGACCGTGACGGGCCGGGCGAAAACTGTTCGTTCGGCAATGCCGGGATCATTTGTGACACGACTTCGGCCTTGCCGATGCCGTCGCCGGGGGTCATTCGCGAGATTCCCAAGATGCTGTTCGACAGACGGAGTCCTATCACCATCCGGTGGAGTTATCTGCCGAGCGTGATGCCCTGGTTGATCGCATTCCTGAAGAGTTCCAATGCCCAGACGCGGCTCTCCAACGCCCGGGCGTTTTACGAGCTGCTCGATGGCACCACGCGTGCCTTTGAGGGCCTGACTCGCGGGACGCCCAACGAAAACCTGATCAAGAAGCGGGGAATGCTGGGCATCTATGAAACCGATAGCGGTTATGAAGGTGGCGCTCAGGAACGCTCGATGCTTGCCGATCTGGGGGCTGAGTCGATCGAACTGGGCAGCGAGGAACTGCGCCAGATGGAACCGGCGCTCTCGCCGTCGGTCAAACATGCGAGTTTCCTTCCCGGCTGTCACAGCACGATCAATCCCTACAAGCTGACGCGGGGACTGGCCGATCAGTTTGTCGCCGAAGGCGGAACCATCGACCTTGTCGAGGTCACCGGCATCCACCACGGCTCCGGCCGCGTCACTGAGCTCGAAACCACCGGTGGGGAGCGCAAAGTCGACCGTTTGGTGGTGGCAGCCGGCGCCTGGTCACACCGGGTTGCCGCGATGCTGGGCCTGAAGGTTCTGCTCGACACCGAGCGCGGCTATCACACGGTTTTCCACGGCGTTGATACCGGATTGACGCGACCGCTCATTCACAACGAAGCGCATTTTGGCCTGGGCCAGATGGACGAGGGTGTTCGTTTTGCCGGCACCGTGGAACTGGCCGGCGTGGACGCCGCGCCCGACTACAGGCGCGCCGATGTGATTTATGAATGCGGTCGCCATATTCTGCGCGATTTCGACCCTTCCGGGGCGACCGAAGTGACGCAATGGATGGGTCGCCGGCCAACGCTGCCTGATTACCTGCCTGCGTTGGGCAGTGCGCCGGGTTTCTCGAACCTGTGGTTCGATTTCGGCCATCAGCACCTGGGACTTTCATTGGCGGCACGGTCCGGCGCGATCATTGCCGATCTGGTTGCCGGGCGTGACCCCGGCCTTGATCTCCACGCCTTCCGTCCGGATCGATTCTAGGTCTGTGACGACAAAGGTCGTCTTCACCACCGAACGCGCCGGGCGTCATCAGCGCAACGCTTTGAAGATGGCGCCTGAGAATCTCGCCATCACGATGTTGCGTGAGCCCAGCCGGGCCGACCTGAAGGCGGTGTTGGGCGGCTCAGAGGTGCTGATCTCCGAGCGACGTGGCGTGATCGATGCAGACCTGCTGAATGATGCGCCCGATCTGCGCTTGATCCTTCGCCTCGGGAGCCTCAGCCACGACATTGACCTTGAGGCTGCGCGGGCACGCGGCGTCGTGGTCTGCTGGCGACCCCAGGAAGGCGTCGTTCGGGTCGCCGAACATCTCGTGATGCAGATGGTTGCCCTGTTGCGCCGCCTGCCGGAGGCTCTTGCCATTGCCCGTGAGGCTGCGGACGGGTGGGCTCCGCGCCTGACAACGGACGAAGACAACTTTGCTTTCAACTGGTCCGAACGGCAAAACCTGCTCGGCCTTCATGACCGCACCGTCGGTATCCTTGGATTTGGTGAAATCGGCGCAGAGCTGGCGCGCCGGCTGGCTGGCTGGAACTGCTCCATGCTCTATCACCGCCGTTCGCGGATGCCAGAGGATGTGGAGAGGGAGCTTGGCCTCACGCACTGCAGTCGTGAACAATTGTTTGCCGTCTCGGACGTTCTGGTCTGTCTCTTGCCCTATTCAGCCCAGACCCGCCTCAGCATCGACACTGTGGCGATCGCCAAGATGAAACCTTCAGCACTGCTGGTTTCGGCCGGTAGCGGCGGTGTCATCGATGAATTGGCCTTGGCGCAAGCGGTCCGGTCAGGGCAACTGGCCGGTGCTGCGCTCGATACCTTTGCCGTTGAACCGCTCGAGAACGACAATCCGCTGGTGCAGGCCGCCCGGGGAGGCGCGAACATCATGCTGACGCCGCATGTCGCCGGTGGTTCACCTCCCGATGCCTGGGAGGAACTGGGCCGTATGTATCAGCCAGTGCTCGACTATCTGGCTGGAAATTCTCTTTCGTTTCGTCTTGTCTGATCGGCACGCATTGTCCTGAATCAACGAGGCCCTTTGTCTGCCATGGCAACGTCACCATATTGTAAGGGTGACAGGCAGCTTCGATGGCCTGTTCCAATTGTGGAGAGACGACCATGAGCCGAGCATTTGTACGTGAGCCCGATGGTGATCAGGTTGCAGAGGATCTTCCCGAGCTGCCTCAGGAACCGATTCCCAATTATGTCACGCCTGAGGGCATGGAGTATTTGCAGGCTTGGTGTGAACGTCTGAAGACTGAGCGCTACGAGCTCGAGTCTCACGATAAGAACATGCTCGATTCCAGCAAACTGGCGCATGTCCTGCGTGATTTGCGGTATGTCGAGGGCCGGATCGACCACGCTGTTGTTGTCGGGTCCGGTGAGCAGCCTCAGGACAAGGTCGCCTTTGGCGCGCGTGTCGATGCCCGTGACGGTAATGGCGAGCCCCACAGTTGGCGAATTGTCGGTGAAAATCAGGCCGATATCGCCCTGAGCCTTGTCAGTTGGGTCAGCCCTCTGGCACGTGCACTGAACGGCGCTGGGGTTGGCGACACCGTGACTTGGCGTCGTCCGGCGGGCGATCTGGAGCTTGAAGTCACGGCCATTGGCTACCGCTAGAACAAGTCCTGATCGGTGCGAGACGCAGCGTTGACGACCCGGCGTCGGGTCAGTATGTTGCCCTCCAGACGCCGGGCCTTTTCGGCCAAGACTGCTAGGATCGACCGATGAAAATCGCCAATTCGCTGCGCTCGCTCAAGAAGCGCCACATGCAATGCCGTACCGTGCGCCGCAAGGGCCGGGTTTACGTCATCAACAAGCAGAACCCGCGCTTCAAGGCGCGCCAGGGTTGATGTCTTGATGCCGGCGGGGAACCGTCGGCATGAAGTTGCGCCGGGATTATGTCCCGGCGTTGACGTTTCTGGCGCATGCGTGGAAGCTCCCGCCCCTCAAGGCAGGAGCTTCGGACCGTGACAATCGCGATGCCCAAGCCCGACAGCCAGGTGCTGGAGGGACGCGATACCTTTCTTGCTGAACTGGCCGGTCTGGTGCCCGGCGACAATCTGATTTCCGACCAGGTTGGCCTCAAGGCCTATGAATGCGACGCCCTCTCGGCCTATCGCACCCTGCCGCTCGCGGTCGTTCTTCCAGAGACGACGCAAGAAGTTTCGGACGTGATGCAGGCTTGCCTGGCGCACAAGGTGAAGGTCGTGCCGCGTGGTTCCGGCACCGGCCTTTCCGGCGGTGCCCTGCCTCTGGAAGACGGTGTCCTGCTTGGCCTGGGCAAGTTCAACCGGATCCTCGAGATCGACTATCCCAACCGCTGCGCTACCGCGCAGCCGGGTGTCACCAACCTTTCGATTTCCCAGGCTGTATCGGATGCCGGGTTCTATTACGCGCCTGATCCTTCGAGCCAGATCGCCTGCTCGATCGGCGGCAATGTCGCCGAGAATTCAGGCGGCGTGCACTGCCTGAAATATGGCGTCACGACCAACAACCTGCTCGGCTTAGAGATCGTGCTGATGAACGGCGATGTCGTGCGTGTCGGCGGTAAACACATGGATAGCGACGGTTACGACCTGCTCGGCATCCTGACCGGATCGGAGGGATTGCTGGGTGTCATTACCGAGGTCACGGTCCGCATCTTGCCCAAACCCAGTTCCGTCAGTGCCGTGTTGCTGGGATTCGGCGATCTGGTCTCGGCCGGCGATTGCGTCGCTGAAATCATCGCCTCGGGCATCATTCCCGCTGGTCTGGAGATGATGGACAAACCCATGGTTCACGCCACCGAAGACTTCTGTAAGGCCGGATATCCACTGGATGTGGAGGCGCTACTGATCTGTGAACTCGATGGTCCCGAATCCGAGGTCGAGGAACTGACCGGTCGGGTCGAGGAAATTGCCCGCGCATGTCATGCGACAACCATCCGGCGCTCGACCAGCGAAGAAGAGCGCGAGCGCTTTTGGCTGGGGCGCAAGTCTGCCTTCCCTGCAGTCGGCAAGATCTCACCAGATTACTACTGTATCGACGGCACCATTCCACGCGGTCGTCTCTCGGAGGTTCTGACGCGCATGACGGAACTCGCGAAGCATCACGGTCTCAGCGTCGTCAACGTGTTCCATGCCGGCGACGGCAACCTGCACCCGCTCATCATGTACGATGCCGCGCGTGATGGTGACCTCGAGAAGACCGAGGCACTGGCCGGTGACATCCTGCGCCTTTGTGTCGAGGTTGGCGGCGTTCTGAGCGGCGAGCACGGCATCGGGATCGAGAAGCGCGACCTGATGGGTGTGATGTTTACCGAGGATGATCTCAAGCAGCAGCAACGGGTGAAATGTGCCTTTGATCCCGATGGCCTGCTGAACCCCGGCAAGGTATTCCCCACCCTGCACCGCTGCGCGGAACTGGGGCGCATGCATGTCCACAAGGGCCAGCTTCCGTTCCCTGATCTGCCCCGGTTCTGATTCGTGGCGGTTTCTGAATGCTTTCATCTCGGGACGGCTGACGATGTCCGCGATCTGCTGGCGTGGGCTGTAGCCGAAGAGACGCCCCTGGAGATTGTCGGGGCAGGGACCAAACGCGGCTTTGGTCATGCGGTCGATGCCCGTCACAGCGTTGATCTCTCTACACTATCGGGCATCGTCGACTACGAGCCGGCTGAACTGGTGCTGACCGCACGTGCTGCAACGCCCGTCGCTGAGATCGAGGCGTTGTTGCGCCAGTCGAACCAGCAACTGGCGTTTGAACCGCCCGATCTTGGTCCCTTGCTTGGCGCTGCGCCGGAAAAGGCAACCCTGGGCGGTATTCTGGCCGCGAATCTTTCGGGGCCGCGCCGAGTCCTGACCGGTGCTGCCCGCGATCACGCGCTGGGAGTCGAAGTCGCGACCGGACGCGGCGAGTTGATCAAGGCCGGTGGCAGGGTCGTCAAGAACGTTACCGGTTACGATTTGACCAAACTGATGTGCGGTTCCTGGGGCACGCTGGGCATCATGACGCAGGTCTCGGTCAAGGTCCTACCCGCAGCAGAGAAAACACGCACGGTCCTGATTTCCGGGCTTTCAGCCAGTGCCGCGAGCAGTGTGATGGCAGAAGCTTTGTCGAGCCCGCACGAAGTTACGGCGGCGGCATACCTTCCCGAGGCCGTCACGGCACATTCTTCCGTGGCCTACATTTCCGGTGCCGGCAGTTCGATCACGGCGATCCGTGTCGAGGGCCCGCCGGTCTCGGTGTCGGTGCGCAATGCCGCCCTGCGCGAGCTGATGGCGCCCCATGGTGAAATCGAGGAACTGCATGGTCACAACTCCGGCCGGTTCTGGCAGGAGGTGAGGGATGTTGCGCCGCTGATCGGTGAAGGCGATGCCATATGGCGACTGGCCGTACCCCCTGCTTCCGGCGGGTCGGTGCTGGATCAGCTTGGCAATCACGCCATCGAGGGATTCCTCGACTGGAGCGGTGGCCTGGTGTGGTGCGCAGCTCCGGCTGATGCGGTCAACGCCGCGACGATCCGCACCCTTGCCGACGAGACCGGTGGTCATGCAATGCTGGTGCGGGCCCCTGATGTGCTGAAGGCCGAGGTTCCGGTCTTTCACCCCCAGCCCGAGACCCGCGCGGGCCTGACCCGGCGCATCAAGGAAGGGTTTGATCCCGCCGGTATCCTCAATCCCGGCCGCATGACGGGCATGGTCTGACGATGGAGACCCGCTTCGATCTTGTCAGCCTGGCCGATCCGCAGATCAAGGAAGCCGAGCGCATCCTCAAGACCTGCGTTCATTGCGGGTTTTGTCTCGCAACCTGTCCGACCTATCTGTTGCTGGGCGACGAACGCGACAGTCCGCGTGGCCGGATCTACATGATCAAGGACATGCTGGAAGCCAACCGGCCTGCTGACGCGACCACGGCACGCCATGTCGACCGTTGTCTGTCGTGCCTGTCGTGCATGACGACCTGCCCATCGGGTGTGAACTACATGCATCTGGTCGATCATGCGCGCGCGCACATCCAGAAAACACGCAAACGTCCGCTGATGGATCGGCTGGTGCGGCGCGTCATTGCCTGGACCGTGCCCAACCCCGGATTGTTCCGCCTGTCGTTGATCGGCGCATTGCTTGCCAGGCC